>NZ_JBJZOG010000010.1:0-114655 GCF_047200535.1 Micromonospora mangrovicola
GCCGGCGGACGCACCTCATCTGATCTCGGACGTCGTCCACCTTGCGGAGGCGTTGGTGACGGCTGCGGTCTCACCGACCAACGTGGTCAGCGCCTGCGTGTCCCGCCGCTCGCTCGTACCGACCCAGAGCTCGACGTCACCGGGCTCCACCACCCGGGTCAGCGTGCGGTCGGAGAAGGCCAGGCGAGTCGTCGGCACCGTCAGCTCGACCGTGACCGACTGGCCCGGCTCCAGGTGTACCCGCCGATATCCGAGCAGCTGCGCCACCGGCCGGGTCACCGAGGCCACCAGGTCGCGGCCGTAGAGCTGGACCACGTCGTCGCCGGCAACCGCACCGGTGTTCGTCACACGGACGGTGACCTGCACCGCCCCGTCGGTCGGGACCGTGGCGGGCACGGTCAGGTCGGCGTGCTCGAAGGTCGTGTAGGACAGGCCGTGACCGAACGGCGCCACGGGGCTCGCCGACAGGTTGGTCACCTCGTTTCCCTGGCCGAGCGTGGGATGCAGGTACGAGTACGGCTGCGCCCCCGCCGAGCCGGGCAGGCTGACCGGCAGCTTGCCCGACGGGTTGACCCGCCCGGAGAGCACGCCCGCGATCGCCCCGGAGCCCTCCTCACCCGGGAAGAACGCCTGCACCACGGCCGCGCACCGCGCCAGTGCCCAGTCGACCGCGTACGGTCGGCCCGTGACCAGCACGAGGACAACCGGCGTGCCCGTCGCCAGTACCGCCTCGACGAGTTCGCGCTGGACCCCGGGCAGCTCCAGGTCGTCCCGGTCGCAGCCCTCGCCGACCGTCCCGCGCCCGAAGAGGCCGGCGTGGTCGCCGACGACCAGCACGGCGACCTCCGCGGCGGACGCCGTGGCGACGGCCTCGGCGAGACCGGAGCGGTCGTCGCTGTCCACGTCGCAGCCCCGCGCCCAGGTGACGAGACCGTCGCCGAACTCGACGCGCATCGCGTCGAGGACCGTCGGCACGTCGATTCCGGTCTCCACGTCGGGATGCTGGACGAGCACGTGGTTGAGGAAGGAGTAGCAGCCGAAGAGCGCACCCTGCCGGTCGGCGTTCGGGCCGATGATCGCCACGCGTCGCCCCGCCGGCAGCGGAAGAGCGTCCCGGTTGGAGACCAGGACGATCGACTCCTCCGCGAGGCGGCGGGCGATCGCCCGATGCTCAGGCGAGTCGAGGTCGACCGCCTGGGTCGGGTGGTCGGTGAAGGTGGCGTCGAGCAGCCCGAGTTCCAGCTTCTGGCGCAGGACCCGCAGCACCGCCCGGTCGATGAGCGCCTCGTCGAGCTTGCCGGCGTTCACCGTCTCCCGCAGGGTGAGGTAGGCATCGCCGGTCGGGAGCTCGATGTCGACGCCGGCGGTCAGCGCCTGCACGGCCGCCTCGGCGTGGTCACCCGCCACGTGGTGCAGCAGGTTCAGGAACGCCACCCCGTAGTAGTCCGCCACCACCGTGCCGTCGAAGCCCCACCTGTCCCGCAGCACGCCGGTCAGCATGGTCGGGTCGGCCGCGACGGGCACGCCGTCGATCTCGGCGTAGGAATGCATGACGGAGCGCGCGTTGCCGTCGAGGATAGCCATCTCGAACGGCAGGAGCAGCACGTCGGTGAGCTCCCGTGGACCCGCGTGAACCGGGCCGAAGTTGCGCCCGGCACGCGAGGCGGAGTAGCCCGCGAAGTGCTTCAAGGTGGCGTGCACCCCCTGGGACTGCAGGCCGCGCACGTACGACGTGCCGACGGTGCCGACCAGGTACGGATCCTCGGAGATGCACTCCTCGACCCGACCCCAACGGGGGTCGCGGATCACGTCGAGAACCGGGGCGAGACCCTGGTGGACGCCCAGGTCGCGCATCGACGCCCCGATCGCCGCGGCCATCTCGGTGACGAGCTCGGGATCGAACGCGGCGCCCCACGCCAGCGGTGTGGGGAAGGTGGCCGCTCTCCATGCCGAGAGTCCGGTGAGGCACTCCTCGTGGACGATCGCCGGGATGCCGAGCCGGGTTCCGGTCACCAGGTCCGACTGGAACTTCCGCAGCCATGCGGCACGCGCGGTGGCGTCGACGGGACGGGTGCCGTAGGCCCGGGTGAGGTGGCCGAGCCCGTGCCGGGAGAAGTCCTCGAGCCTGGCGGTGTCGCTGAACTCGCCCTGCAGCGGCGCGACGGCCTCGCCGTCCTCCTTCTCCCAGAAGCCGACGAGCTGGGCGATCTTCTCCTCGGTCGTCATCCGGCCGAGCAGCTCACGTACCCGAGCCTCGCCGTCCGGTCCGTCCGGCCGGTCGTGGCCCGGATCTGCCTGAGCCGGCATCGTCGCCGGCCCGCCCGCCACCGCGCGGACCTCAGTCATGCTGTGCCTTCCTGTTCGTTGTGCTCGTACTGCTGCCGCTCAACCCTTGACCGCACCCTGGAGGCCCCCGACGATCTGCTTCTCGGCGAACGTGAAGAAGAGCAGTGCCGGCAGCATCGCCATCGACGTGAAGGCGAGGATGCCCGCCGTGTCCGAGGTGTACTGGCTGGAGAAGTTCTGCACGCCCAGCGGCAGGGTGTGCAGGTTGACATCGCCGAGGACGAGCAGCGGCAGGAGGAACGCGTTCCAGCTCGTCACGAACGCGAGGACCCCGACGGTGACGAGCGCGGGCCGCGACAGCGGCAGCATGATGCGCCAGAGGAAGCCGATGCGGCCCGCACCGTCGATCGCGGCGGCGTCTTCCAGCTCGCGGGGGATGGCGGCCAGGAAGGGACGCAGAATCACGATCGTCAGCGGCAACGAGAAGGCGACCTGCGGGAGGATCACCGCGTAGTAGGAGTTGACCAGATTCAGGTCCCGCAGCATGAGGTAGAGCGGCAGGATCGCCGCCCCGGCCGGGAAGAGCAGGCCGAGGGTGAAGAAGGTGTAGAGCGCCTCGCGCCCGCGGAACGTGTACCGGGCGAGCACGTACGCCGCGCCCACGCCGAGCGCGACGACGCCGAGCGTCGTACCCAGGGCGATCACCGCGCTGTTGAACGCCTGCCGCCAGAAGTCGCTCTGGGTCAGCACCCTGACGTAGTTGTCCCAGACCCACGGATCGGGCAGCCCGGCCGGGTCCGCGACGATCTGCGGGGTGGTGCGGAAACCGCCGACGATCACGTAGATCACCGGGGCGATCGACACGCCCGCGACGGCGAGCGCCAGCGCGTAGGTGAGCGGAGTGGCCCAGGAGAAGGAGCGGCGCTGGGCGGACGGGGACAAGACGGCGTTCGCGGCCACGATCAGTTCACCCTTTCGGTGGTGGCGCCCTGGATGTCACGCCGAAGGAGAAAGCGCTGGAACAGCAGCGCCGCGACGAACGAGATGGCGAACAGGATCACGGCCACCGCGTTGCCGTAGCCCCAGAGCCGGGCGAAGAAGCCGTTGTCCACCATGTACGTCGCCATGGTGGCCGACGCGCCGAGGGAGCGCACCGCGGGTGCCGAGGTCACCCAGATCATGTCGAAGACCTGCAGCGAACCGATCATCGACAGGAACATCCAGATCCGGATCGTCGGACCCAGCAGGGGGAGCGTGACGTGGCGCTGGGTCTGCCACCAGCTCGCGCCGTCGAT
Source organism: Micromonospora mangrovicola (assembly GCF_047200535.1). NCBI lineage: Bacteria > Bacillati > Actinomycetota > Actinomycetes > Micromonosporales > Micromonosporaceae > Micromonospora > Micromonospora mangrovicola. Next base: position 3,582 of record NZ_JBJZOG010000010.1, read on the forward strand.
GGCGGCGGCCTCGGTGAGCTCGGGCGGCACGTTCGACAGTCCGGCAAGCAGGAGGATGATGGCGAAGCCGACGTACTTCCAGGTGAGGACGAACAGCATCGTCCAGATGACCACGTGAAGGTCGGCGAGCCACGCGTGCACCAGGCCGCCCAGTCCCACTGACTTCAGCAGCACGTCGATCGTGCCGCCGCCGGTCAGGATCAGCTTCCACATGATGCCGGCGGTGACCTCGGCGAGCACGTAGGGCACGAACACCAGCAGGCGGAACACGGTGCGCCCGCGGAAGCGGCGGTTGAGCAGCAGGGCGATGCCCAGGGCGATGGGTCCCTGGATCAGCAGCGATCCGACCACGATGATGGCGTTGTTGCGCAGCGCGTCGATGAAGATGGGGTCCTGGAAGGCCAGCCGGTAGTTGTTGAGTCCGACGTAGTCGGTGGGTGGTCCGACCCCGCGCCAGCGGAAGAGGCTGTAGTAGACGGCGAAGCCCATCGGCGCGAGCACGAACACCACGTAGACAACGATCGCCGGAGTGGTGAGCCCGATGATCTCGTACCACTTGCGTCGGGTCTCCGCCGCGTGGGAGGACGATGGTCCGGCGGGGCGGAGGCCCGCCGGCGGGGCGGAGGCGCCGCCGGCGGGGTTCCGGGTTCGGTTGGTGGAGGTCACTTGCTCGCGGCCTGCTTCATGGCTGTGACGACCTGCTCAGGGCTGCCGTTACCGGCGAAGATGGCGACGATCGCGTCGTTCATCGCGTTGCCGATGGTGCTGCCGAAGGCCGTGTCCAACCAGAGCTGGACGTAGGTGGCGTCGGAGGTCGCCTGCAGGATGGACTTCAGGGCGGGGTCCTGCACGCCGCTCTCGGCGCCCTTGGCGACGGGCAGGCCGGTGCCGGTCTCGGCGTAGCCCTTCTGCACCTCGGGGCTGACGATGTACTTGAGGAACTCGACGCACTCGGCCGGGGCCTTCTTGGCACAGGCGAAGCCGTCGCCGCCGCCGAGTGCCGCCTTCGGGTCACCAGCGGCGCCGGAGATCGCCGGCACGGGGAACCAGCCGAGGAACTTGCTGAGCGCTTCCTTGTCCTTGGCGACGGTGTCCAGGGTGCCCTTGTTCCAGTCACCCATCAGCTCCATCGCGGCCTTGCCGTTGGCGAGCAGGCCGTTGGCGCTGGTCGGGTCGTTCTGGCCCGGCGTGGCGATGAAGTTGGGCTGGAACGGCTTGGTACCGATGAAGGTCTTCAGGTCCTGGCCGGCCTTCACGAAGCACGGGTCGTCGAAGACGTGGTCGACGGATGCCTTCTTCAGCGTGTCGATCGAGCAGGCGCGCAGCGCGAAGTTGTACCACCAGTGCGCGGCGGGCCACTTGTCACCGGCGCCGACGGCGATCGGGATGACGTTGATCGCCTTGAGCTTGGCGACCGCGTCGTTGAGCTCATCGAACGTGGTGGGCGGAGAGGAGATGCCCGCCCTGGCGAACATGTCCTTGTTGTACCAGATGCCCTCAATGCCCATCCGGTACGGCAGGCCGTACTGCTTGCCGTCCACCTGCCAGATCTCGGCCGCGCTGCCAATGTTGGCGACCTCATCCTTGACCTGACCGGTGATGTCCTTGAGGTAGTCGGCCTCCACCTGCTCGCGGATCTCGCCGCCACCCCAGGACTGGAAGATGTCCGGGGGGTCGTTGGTCAGGAGCGCGGCAGGGAGCCGGGTGCGCTGGAGCTGATTGGTCTCGATCGCCTCGATCTCGATCTTGACGGTCGGGTGCAGCGCGGAGAAGTCCTTGGCGACCTTCTCCCAGTAGGTCTTGCCCGGCCCGTCCTGCGAGGCGTTGTGCCACCAGGTCAGGGTCACCGGGTTCTTGTACAGCTGATCCTCGGTCGGCGCTTCGCTGTCGCCACCGTTGCACCCGGCGGCAAGGAGCGTGCTGGTCATCAGCAACGCAAGTGCAGCACCTCTACGGCGCTTTAGTGCCATCGATGTCTCCTCGACTAGTCAGTCGCGGTGCTCGGCCTGACGGCGAGTTTTACAGCCCCGTAACCTAGTGTCAATCGTTGTCGATAACGGTTTCGAGAAGCCCATGACGGCGCCCGGCGGGCCCACTATCATCATCGGCGTGGCGTTCCCGCAGCGTGTCAAGATGTCGGACGTGGCCCGTACGGCCGGCGTCTCAGTGGCAACCGTATCGAAGGTTGTCAACGGCCGGTACGGCGTGGCACAGGCAACCGTGGAGCGCGTCCAGCAGGTCATCCATCAGCTCGGGTACGAGGCCAGCCTGGGTGCCCAGAGCCTGCGCAGTCACCGCACGAACGTGCTGGGAATACTGGTCGCCGAGTTCGAGCCATTCTCGACCGAGCTGCTCAAGGGGGCGTCCAGGGAGGTCGCCGGCACCGGCTATCAGCTGCTGGCCTACTCCGGCGGCGACGGCGACGGGGCGGCCGTGGGCTGGGAACGACGGTCGCTGGCACGGCTGTCCGGCACCCTCATCGACGGGGCCGTGATCGTCACGCCGACCGTGATCGAAACCAAGCAGGACTTCCATGTCGTGGCCGTCGACCCCCACACCGGCCCGTCCGGCCTGCCCACCGTCGACTCCGACAACTTCGCCGGCGCCGTGCTCGCGACCAACTACCTGCTGTCGCTCGGCCACCGTCGCATCGCGCACATCAGTGGACGTGCCGATCTCGAGTCGGCACGCCTGCGCGAGGCGGGCTTCCGCAAGGCCATGGCCGACGCCGACGTGCCGGTGGACGAGACGCTCGTACGCGTCGGCGGATTCCGGATCGAGAGCGCCGCCGGTACGGCCGCGGAGCTGCTCGCCCTTCCCGACCGGCCGACCGCGATCTTCGCGGGCAACGACCTCTCCGCGATCTCGACGATGGACGTGGCCCGGAGCATGGGCCTCACGGTGCCCGACGACCTGTCGGTGATCGGCTTCGACAACATCCCGGAGTCCGCGCTGGTCAACCCGCCGCTGACGACGATCATGCAACCGCTGCAGCGGATGGGCGCCGAGGCGTTGCGCCTGCTCATCGACCTGATCGCCGGCGTCGACCGCGACACCCACATCCGGCTGCCCACCGAGCTGGTCGTTCGCGCGTCCTGCCGCCCCTACGCCCCTCCCCCACGCGACGGGCTGCCGTTGTCCGCCCGCGCCGCGACGACGGAAGGCTGAACTCGCGGCGCAGCCGCCGGTCGCTCATCGCCCGATGCAGGACGGGTGGAGGCAGTGGCGGCGTCCGAAAGGCACGCGTCCGGGGTGAACAGCGGTGCGTGGTGTGCTCATACTGTTGCGCGCACCGGTCGTGGATCATGGCCACACCGGGCTCAACGTCTCGCCGGGCAGGTGTCGCGGCGCCCTCGAGGACCTCGCGGCCACCGTGCCTACTCACTGTCGACGTGGGGCGCCCGCCGGGCGAGCAGGAAGACCGCCCCGGCCAGGACTACCAGCGCGAGCACCTCGCCGAAGATCGCCCACGGCCCGGTCCGGGTCTTCTCGCCGAGCCAGAGCAGACCGATGCCGATCGCCACCAGCGGATCGGTGACGGTGATCGTGGCCAGGGCCGGTGCCCCCATCGGGCCGGCCTGGTAGGCGTTCTGGCTCAACAGCACCCCGAACGGGCCGAGCACGACGATCGCGTACGTCTGCCACTGCCCCAGCACCGCGAGCGGGTTGCCGTGGAAGTGAAAGGCGATGCTGCTGACGAGTCCGGCGGTCACCCCGTAGCAGATGCCGGCGGCCAGCGCCAGGGGCAGCGGACGCCACGGCCGGCTCAGCCCGACGGCCGTCGTCAGGCACAACATCAGGGAGCCGGCCACCGCGACGCCCAGCAGCACGGCCGCCCAGGCCGATTCGAGGTACCTGCCGTGCCCGGCGGACGGCTGCGCGATCAGCAGGAAGGCGGAGAGGCCGAGCAGGCAGAGCACCGACTCCAGCACGATCGGGATGTCGGGGCGGACCCGCTGGACGAGCGCGTACAGCAACACATACCAGAGGAGGCCGGTGACCAGCAGTGGCTGGACCAGCACCAGCGGGATCAGGCTGAGCGCGGCGATCTGCAGGGCGAACGCCGCGGCGGCGAGCACCACCGACCAGCGCCAGCCACGCTGCCGGACCAGCCGGAGCAACAAGGTGGGCCGCCCGGCCGGCTCCTCGGGGGTCCCCCTGGAGGCCCGGAACTGCAGCACGGAGGAGGCTCCGAAGGCGGCAGCGGCGCCGAGGGCGAGCAGCGTCCCAGCGAATATCTGCGCGATCAGCACCGGCTCTCCTTCCACGACGGCCGGTCGTGAACGTGATGACCGCCGCCGGTCGGCCGGTCGAGCCGGCGCGGCAACGGGACGCTCCGCCACGGCACGCGCAACAGCAGCCGCACGATCAGCAGGCCCAGCAGATATCCGCCGACGCTGTCGGTGAGCCAGTGGTAGCCGATGTAGGTGGTGCCGATGAAGGTCAGCACGCCGGGTGCCCACTGCAGCAGGCGACGGGCGGCGGCGGGCAGGTAGGGCGCGAGCAGCATCGCCAGCACGCCGTAGTAGACGATGGCGTTGCTCACGTGCCCGGAGGGGTAGTACTCCTCCCAGCCGTCGCTGAACAACTCGATCGAGCCGTGGTGCGGGGCACCCCGCGAGGTCCACCGCTTCAGGCCGACGATCAACAGGGTGCTCACGATCGGGGCCAGGCCGGCGGGGATGACCGGCCGCACCGTCCGGTACCGCCAGGCGAGCCAGCAGGACACCAGCACGGTCACGGTGGTCAGCGGGCCGCCCTGACCGAGGTGGTCGAGGACCACCATCAGCGCGGACACCGGCGCGGGCCGGTGCCGATCGCACCAGTCCCGCACGGTGACGTCCAGCCGCAGCAGCGGCGGCCACCACACCAGCGCGGCGGTGAGGCCGGCCAGCCCGGCGACCAGCAACCCGTCGAACAACCAGCCGGCCGGCGTCACGACCAGGGCCGGTCTCCCCAACGGTCGCGTCGGGCCGCCGGTCTGCGACCGCGACGACGCTCCCGCGGTCATCGCCCCTCCCCCACCTGTCCTCGTCGCCGGGAACCCGGCGGCCACCGGTCGTCAATCCCACGCGCGAGGGACGCACCGCAAACAAGGGCACAAGTAATCCAGTTCCTGACAATAAGGGACAACAGGTTCGATAGGCTGCCATTCACGTGACGAGATCGATGGCGGGCGTCCCTGCGCCGCGCACCGCTCAGGGGGCACACGAATGTCAGCGACTGCGACCGGCTGTCCGGTACCCCCGCCGATGGTCCCCCGCGGCGCCGGTTGGATCGCTGTGCGGCTGGGCGTGCCGCGCGAGTGCGATCGCGCCGCTGACCGCGAGCACGAAGCCCAGCACCGCGACCGGTTGGGCATCCGGCCGCACATGGTCACCGAGCACCAGCCAGCCGACCACCGAGGGCAGCAGGGTCTGCCCGACGATGGCCGATGCCGAGACGACCGTGACCGAGCCACGCTGCAACCCGGTCGCATAGAGCAGCAGGCCGCTCAGCCCGGCGAGCACCACGGCGTAGCTGGCCGGGCTGGACAGGATCGTGCTCGGGCTGTCAGCCCGGCCGAGCAGTCGGGCGCCGACGGCCGCCGAGCCGAAGGACAACCCGGCCAGCAGCCCGGGCAACGCCGGGCCGCGCATCCGCGAGCTACCCAGGTACGCCCCGACCAGCAGCGCCAGCACCGCCGCGAGCAGGCACCAACCGGCCCAGGCGGTCGCCTCGGCGGGTGGACCGGTCCCGGCCGAGGTCAGCAACAGCAGCAGCCCGGTCACCACCCCGCCGATCGCCACCCAGTCCCGGACGGCCAGCCGGACATGCAGCACGAGCATGGCGACCAGGGCCACCAGGCTGAGGTTCGCCGCGCCGACCGCCTGTACCACGAAGAGCGGCACGGTACGCAACGCGGTGTAGGTGAGCCCGGAGGACGCTCCGTCCAGGGCCAGCCCCGCCGCGTACGGCCCGGACCTGAGCAGCCGCCACAGCAGTCGCGGATCGAGGTGCGCGGTGGCCGCCACCCGGCGCGCGCCGATGGACTGCAGGATCGCAGCGGTGGCGCTGCACAGCGCGGCGGTGATCGCCAGCACGAAGCCGAAGGCCATGAACGGGTCCCGTGGTGGTCGTTGCCGGGTCACCCGGTCGGGGCCGGCCTGAACGTCCGCGCTTACCCGCCAGGACGCGAGCCTCGCACCGGCTGGCGCCCGAATTCGGCGGGCGACCGGTGACCGCGCCCGACCGGCCCGGCCAGCCGGCCAACCCGACGGAACCCGAACCGGTCGCCCGCCGCGTGCTGATCATCTCGGCCGACATCGGTGGCGGGCACGACGCCACCGGTCGGGCGCTCGAGGAACGCACCCGCACGCTGTGGCCGGGCAGCCCGGTGGGATGGGTGGACACCCTCGACGTCATGGGGCCGGGGGTCGGCCGGGGGTTCCGTCGCATCTACGTCACCAATGTCGGGTCGACGCCCTGGTTGTACGAGTTCTTCTGGTCCTCCCTGTGGCGGCACCGCTGGTTCGCCGAATCCTCGAAATGGTTCACCGGAGTCTGGGCCGGTCGCCGACTCGCCCCGGTCGTCGAGCGCTTCGACCCGGACCTGATCCTCTCCACGTACCCGCTCGGGAGCGCCGGGCTGGCCTGGCTACGCCGGCACCGTGGCCTCGGTGTGCCGATCGGGGCGTGGGTCTCCGATTTCGCCCCGCACCCGTCCTGGGTCTACCCGCAGCTGGACCTGAACCTGGTGGTTCACCCGGCCGCGTTGCCGGTGGCGGCGGTCGCCGCGCCGGGTGCGCCGCTGGCGGCCTGCGCTGCACCGGTGCTCGAACGGTTCCGTCCCGGTGACGGGGCCGACGCGGCCCGGCGGTGCGGCCTCGACCCCGGCCGCGAGCGGGTGGTGGTCGCCTGCGGCTCCTACGGCTTCGGGGCGGTCGAGGAGGCGATCCGCGCGCTGGTCGACATCGGGGACGCAGTGCAGGTCGTCGCGGTCTGCGGCCGCAACGAACCGCTCGCGGCCCGGCTGTCCCGCCTGCCGGCACCGCCCGGACGGCTGCTGGTCCGCCGCTGGGTCGACGACATGCCCACCCTGTTGCGCGCCGCCCACCTCCTGGTCACCAACGCGGGCGGCGCCACTGCCCTGGAGGCGTGGGCCACCGGTACGCCGATCGTCATGTACCGGCCGATCGCCGCGCACGGTACGGCCAACGCGGCGCTGATGGCCTACGCCGGGCTGGCCGAGACGGCCCGGACCCCGGCCGCGCTGGTCGCCTGCGTCCGGTCCCGGCTGGCCGGCCGGCGGCCGCCCCGCCCGCTCAACGCACCGGACCATCCGAGCCTGCCGGACCTCGGGCTGCCGGCGGTCGCCGGCACGCGGCCGGCTCCCGACCGGCACGCCTCCGCCCGCCGCCCGGCCAGCTGGCCGTTGCGCCCGCAGGACGCCTTCTTCCGGTACGTGCAGTCGCCGACGGTGGCGCAGCAGATCGGTGTGGTGCTGGAGCTCGGACCGCGCCCCGACGGCCGGCCGTTGACCGGCGGGGACCTTGCCGCGCTGCTGGCCCGGCGGCTACCGGCGATCACCACCCTGCGTCGACGGCTGGTCAGCCGGGGTCCGTGGCGCCGGCCGGGTTGGGTGGTGGACCGGTACGTCGATCCCGCCGCCCACCTCGACGAGATCCAGGTGGAGCCCGGCGACGACGGTACGGACGCGGTCGACCGGTTCTGGTCGCAGCCCTTGGCCCTCGACCGACCGCTCTGGCGGATCCTGCTGGTCGGCGGCCTGCCCGACGGACGCGCGCGGGTAGCGGTCAAGCTGCATCACTGCCTCGCTGACGGCCTGTCCGCGGTCGGCGTCCTGCAACGGCTGCTCGACGCGGCCGACGCCCGACCGGCCGGCTCGGGAACGGCCGGGCCGCGAACGGCCGGCTCGGTACGGCGGTGGTCGGGGGCGGGTGGCCGGGAGGCGGCGCGCCGGGCCGCGCTCACCGCGGCGGGCCTGGCCCGGCTGGCGCTACGGGGTCCGGCGCCGCGCAGCGCGCTCAACGCTCTCCCCCGCTCACCGGGCCGCCGCCTGCGCAGCGTGACCCTGCCCGCCGCCGAGGTGCTCCGCGCGGCGCGCGCCTGCCAGGCGCACGCCAGCGAACTCGTGCTGGCCTTGACCGCCGGGGCGCTGGGCGAGGCCCACCCGGCACCGGTACCACCACGGATGCGGGCCATGTTCGCCGTCACCCGCGATCCACGGCGGCGAGCACCCACCCAGGGCAACTGGACCGGCGCGGTCACCCTCGACCTCCCGCTCGGGCCGGTCCCGCCGCGGACCCGGGTCGGCACGGTCCGGGAGTTGCTCCGTACCGCGCTGCGCAGCGGCCAGGCCGAGGCGGCCGGCCTGGTCATGCGAGCGGCGGGCGTCCTTCCCGCGCCGCTGCACGCCGCTTTCGCCCGGCGGGTCTACACCCGGCGGCACCTCAACGTCATCGTCTCCTACGTGCCGGCGCCGTTCCGGCCACAGCTGCTGGCTGGCGCCCCGATCCGGACGGCCACACCGGTGGTCGCCCTCGCGGACGGCGTGCCGGTCGGCGTCGGCGTGCTGCGCTGCGGAGCGACCTTCGAGGTCGGGGTGCTGCTGGACGGATCACTGGCCGCCTTCGGGGACCGCCTGGCCGCTGCCCTGCCCGCCGCCCTGGCCGACCTGCTGGCCGAGGTCGACGGCGCACCGCTCGACCTCGACGAAGCGGTTGCCGACGAGTGCACCGCCGGCACCAGGCTCCTGGACGAGGCCGGGCTGCGGGCTGCCGCGGCGGTACCGCCCGGGGTGTCGCCGTGCGGTTGACCGGCGCGGTGGTGCTGGTCACGGGCGCCTCGTCGGGCATCGGCGCCGCGCTGGTGCGGCGGCTGGCCGGCGCCGGCAGCCACGTCCTCGCGGCCGGACGGCACCCCGAGCGGCTCGCCCGCCTCGCCGCCGAGACCGGCGCCACCACGCTGCTGGCGGACCTGGCCCGCCCGGGCGCGGGCCGGAACCTGGCCGAACGGGCCGTCGCCCGGCACGGACGGGTGGACGTGCTGGTCAACAACGCCGGCGCCGGCTGGGCCGGCCAACTCGCCGGAATGGCCGAGGCGACCGCCGGGGAGTTGCTCACGGTGAACCTGCGTGCGCCGATCGAACTGACCCGGGCGCTGCTGCCGGGCATGAGCCGCGACGGCGGTCACCTGGTCTTCGTCGGCTCGATCGCCGGCCGGCTCGGCGTGGCCGAGGAAGCCGTCTACGCAGCCAGCAAAGCGGGACTGGACACCTTCGCGGAGAGCCTCCGCCTGGAGCTGGCCGGCCGGGCGGTGCGGGTCAGCGTGATCGTGCCGGGAGTGGTGGACACCCCCTTCTTCATCCGCCGGGGTCGGCCTTACCGCCGCAGCCGTCCCCGGCCCGTGCCGGCGGACCGGGTGGCCGCCGCGGTGACCATCGCGATCAGCCGGAACCGGGCCGAGGTGTACGTCCCGGGATGGCTGCGCCTGCCGGTGGCGGTACGCGGCCTGCTGCCGGCGGCGTACCGCCGGCTGGCGACCCGTTTCGGTTGAGCGCGATCGGCTGCATCGTGCGCCGGAGCCGGACGAATCCCCCGGCCGACCCGTCGGCGCGGCTCACGCGGACCGCATCGCGCGCAGGGACTCGCGCAGCGAGGCCATCGTGGCCAGCACGGCGGTCGGCTCGTAGCCACAGTGCGCCATGCAGTTCGCGCAGCGCGGGTCGCGTTCCCGGCCGTAGCTGTCCCAGTCGGTGGAGTCCAGCAGTTCCTGGTAGCTGGTCGCGTATCCGTCCGCCATCAGATAGCAGGGCCGCTGCCAGCCGAGCAGCGAGTACGAGGGGATCGCCCACGCGGTGCAGGGGAAGTCCACCCGCCCCTCGAGGAAGTCCAGGAACAGCGGCGAGTGGTTGAGCCGCCACCGCTCCCGGCGGCCCCCGGCGAACGCCTTGCGGAACAGCTCCCGGGTCTCGGTGACGCCCAGGAAATGGTCCTGGTCCGGCGCCTTCTCGTAGGCGTACGCCGGCGAGAGCATCATCTCGTCCACCCGAAGGTCGTCGTTGAGGTAGTCGAGCACCTCGATCACCGTCTGCGGGGTGTCGGTGTTGAAGAAGGTGGTGTTGGTGGTGACCCGGAACCCGCGCCGCTGGGCCTCCCGGACCGCCGCGACCGCCTCGTCGAAGACGCCGTCCTTGCACACCGACGCGTCGTGCCGCTCCCGCAGGCCGTCGATGTGGACGGTGAAGGCGAAGTACGGCGACGGCCGGAACTTGTCGATCTTCTTTGGCAGCAGTACGGCGTTGGTGCAGAGGAAGACGTACCTCTTGCGCCGGACGAGTTCGGTGACCAGGGTGTCGATCTCGGGATGCATCAGCGGTTCCCCACCGGCGATGGAAACCATCGGCGCCCCGCACTCCTCCACCGCCGCCAGTGCCTGATCCACAGGCATCCGGCGTTTGAGCAGATCGGCCGGCTGTTGGATCTTGCCGCAGCCGGCGCACTTCAGGTTGCAGGCGAACAGCGGCTCCAACTCGAGCAGCAGCGCGAACCGCTTCCGCCGGCGCATCTTCTGTCCAGCCAGGTACCTTGCGACCCGCAGGCTCTGGCGCAGCGGCATACTCACGGCTGACGTACCTCCTTGGGCAGGGTGAAACTGACGTCTTCCACGACTTCGGTGTGTTCGCTCACCTCCCTGGCGCCCAGCGCGGTGAGGGCGGCGACGACCTCGTCGACCAGCGCCGGTGGCGCGGAGGCGCCGGCCGTCACCCCGACCGTGGTGGCTCCCGCCAGCCACCGCAGGTCCACGCAGCCCACATCGTCGACGAGGTGGGCCTGCGCGCCGGCTCGTTCGGCCACCTCGACCAGGCGCCGCGAGTTCGAGGAGTTGGCGGAACCGACCACCAGGACGACCGGGCACCGGCCGGCGACCTCGGTGACCGCCCGCTGCCGGTTGGTGGTGGCGTAGCAGATGTCGTCCGAACCGGGTCCCGTCAGCGCCGGGAAGCGTCGGCGCAGCGCGTCGACGATGCCCGTCGCCTCGTCCACCGCAAGCGTGGTCTGCACCAGGTAAGACACCCGGGACGGGTCGTCAACCTGCACCGTCTCCGCCGCGGCCAGGTCCGGCACCAGGCGCATCCGCTCGGGCGCCTCACCGAGGGTGCCCTCGGTTTCCTCGTGGCCCGCGTGGCCGATCAGCAGCACCGTGTCGCCCCGGCCGGCGAACCGGCGCGCCTCCGAGTGCACCTTCGTCACGAGCGGACAGGTCGCGTCGATGACCGGCAGCCGTCGGTCGACCGCCTCCCGGCGTACCGCAGGCGAGACGCCGTGCGCGGAGAAGACGGTGAGCCCGCCGACGGGGACCTCGTCGAGTTCGTCCACGAAGACCGCGCCACGGGCTCGCAGGTCGGCCACGACCCTGGTGTTGTGGACGATCTGCTTGCGGACGTAGACCGGGGGGCCGTGCCGGCACAGCGCCTGTTCCACCGCCTCGATCGCCCGCTCCACCCCGGCGCAGAACGATCGGGGCGAGGCCAGCAGGACCTCGTCGATGTTGCCGGCGACGGTCCCCCACTCGGCCAGCGCCGCCGCCACCGCCGGCAGCACCCGCAGCGCAGCGCGGACCCGACGGAGCGTGGCCATCCGGTACAGCGGAACGGCAGCGATGTCGGCGACGACCCGGACACAGGCCGACGCCCGGTCCGCGCGATCGGCCAGCAGCCAGGCCGATTCGAGGTCGGCGACCAGTGCACCGGTCCCGGCCAGCCGGGCCCGGGTCGCTCCGTCGACCAGCCGGTCGGTGCTCAACACCGGACCGAGGTGCACCCGGAGCCCGCGTCGACGCAGCGCGGCAGCGAGCATGGCCGCGGCCGGCATCCGCATCTCGGCCGGTGCCCCGCCGGCGGCATCCGCGTCGGCGAGGACCTCGGTGGCCACCACGACGTCGCCCGGAGTCAGCCCAGGTGCCAGGCCGCCGGCGATACCGGCGATCGCGACCGGAGCCGTACTCGGTGGTCGGGCGGCTGCGACCGACCGGGCGCGGCGCGCTCCGACGCCGGTACGGCGCAACTCCGGCCGGCATCGCGGATCGAGGCCGGTCAGTCCACGCCGCAACGCCGACAGCTCCAGCCGCATCGGCGCGTACAGGGTCCAGGTCGGGCGGCCGGGCGTTCCCGGCTCGCTCACCGCACCGCTCCGGCGTCGACGGTGGCCCCGCCTTCGGTCGCCGCGCCCAGGATCCGGCCCAGTGCGCTGATCGGGAAGACCAAGCGGTACAGCCCGTAGTTGATGTAGAAGTCGCCGGGGAACCCGGTGCCGGTGTACTGCGGCTCGTCCCAGCCGCCGTCCGGCCGCTGGGTGGTGACCAGCCAGCGCACCCCCCGGCCCGCCGGTTCCCCGGCGCCGTGCCCGGCGGCGTGCAGCGCCAGCAGCGCCCAGGCGGTCTGTGACGCGGTGGACTCGCCGCGCCCGATCCAGTGCGGATCCCGGTAGGAGCGCATGTCCTCGCCCCAGCCGCCGTCCGGGTTCTGGTGCGCCGACAGCCAGTCGACGGCCCGGCGGATCGCCGGGTGTCCGGTCGGCACGCCGGCGGCCACCAGGGCCGGCACCACCGCCCCGGTGCCGTACACGTGGTTGGCGCCCCAGCGGCCGAACCAGGATCCGTCCGGCTCCTGGGCCCGCAGCAGCCACGCCACCCCGCGGCGCACCGGCACGGTGCCGGCGAAGTTCTCCCTCGCCAGCGCTTCGACGACGTGCGCGGTGACGTCCGCGCTCGGCGGGTCGATCACCTCACCGAAGTCGCAGAACGGCAGATCGCCGAGGATCGCCCGGGTGTTGTCCGCGTCGAAGGCAGCCCAACCGCCGTCGCGGCACTGCATGCCGAGCAGCCAGCGGGTGGCCCGCAGCACGGCCGCCTCGGCCGGTACGCCAGCCCGCCGCAACGCCATGATCACCTCGGCCGTGTCGTCGGTGTCGGCGTACCCGTCGTTGTCGAACTCGAAGGCCCAGCCGCCGGCCGGCGTGCGCGGCCGGCGGACCGACCAGTCACCGCGGGCCCGGATCTCCTCGCCGAGCAGCCACACGCCGGCCCGGGCCAGCGCTGGATGCCCAGCCGGCAGCCCCGCGTCGCTGAGCGCGGTGACGGCGAGCGCCGTGTCCCAGACCGGCGACTGGCACGCCTCCAACCGGCAGACCGGGCCTTCCGGCGTCTCCTCCCGCACCGTGAACCGCTCAAGCCCGGCCAGGCCGGCCCGGAGTACGGGATGGTCCAACGGGTAGCCGAGCAGGTGCAACGCCATCAGCGAATAGACCCAGGGCGGCTGGATCCCGCCCCAGGATCCGTCGGCCTCCTGGCGGGCCACGATCCACTCGGCGGCCCGGCGCAGCGCGTGGCGGCGCACCGGTCCCCGGGCGATCCGCTCGTAGCCGCCCGCGATGCGGTCGAGCCGGTGCAGAATGCCGGGCCGGGACCGGAGCCGGGGCGCCCGCGGCGGCGTCCAGTCGGCACGCAGCTCGTCGACGGAGAAGCCGAGGCCCCGTACCGGGCGCACCGCACGGACGATGGACAGCGGGACGATGGTCTGGCGGGCCCAGCAGGCGAAATCGTAGATGTTGAACGGCATCCAGGACGGCAGCAGCACCAGCTCGGGCGGAACGGCGGGCAGGCTGGACCAGGGCCAGTGGCCGAACAAGGCCAGCCAGAACCGGGTGAACACCCGGGTGGCGGCCAACCCGCCGCGCTCGCGGACGAAACCGGCGGCGGCGGCCAGGTGCGGTGCCTCCGGCGGATCACCGGCCAGCCGCAGCGCCAGGTAGGCCTCCACCGTGGTGGAGAGGTCCCCCGGGCCGCCGTGGAAGGTGGCCCAGGAGCCGTCCCGACGCTGCTGGGACCGGATCCACCTCGCCGACTCCGCGGTCCGCTCGGTGGTCCGGATGCCCAGGAACTGGCGCAGCAGCAGGTCCTCGGCGTCCATGGTGACGTTCGTGGCGAGCTCGCCCTTCCACCAGCCGGCGTGGTCCTGAAGCCCCAGCAGGTGGTCGCGGGCACGACGCAGTGCCTCCCCGGCCGGATCGTGCCCGGTCCCGCCCGGCGTCGTGGCCGCCGGGTCGGTGGCGGTGGTTTTCGTGGACAGCAACTCGGTCATCAGTGGTCCCGTCCGGTGATGAAGGTGGCGATGTCGAGGAACTCCGCGCGGACCTCCGCGGGCAGATCGAGGGCATCCAGCTCGTCCCGCGCCCGCTCGACCTCCTGCCCGGCCTGCCGCTCGGTCCCCTCCCGGGCCCCGGTCGCCTCGATCAGGGCGCTCGCCCGGGCCACCTCGTCATCGGTCAGCGGCTCCGGTGACCGATACAGCTCGGCCAGTTTCCGGCCGTTCGGGTCTCCACTGGTCACCGCCCGGACGACGGGAATGCTGCGCTTGCGGGCCCGGAGATCCGAACCCACCGGCTTCCCTGTCCGCTGCGGGTCCCCCCAGATGCCGAGCAGGTCGTCGACAAGCTGAAAGGCCAGCCCCAGGTGCCACCCGAAGCGGGACAGCCCGTCGACCAGGGCCGGCGAGCCCTCGCACAGGATCGCCCCGAGGGCGCACGAGCAGGCCAGCAATGCCGCGGTCTTGTCGCCGGCCATCTGCAGGCACTCGCCGAGGGTGACATCGTCGCGGCGTTCGAAACTCAGGTCGGCGGCCTGCCCGGCGACCAGGGCCCGAACGTCGAGGGCGAGGCGGTGCGCCGCCGGGCCGCCCCCGGGTGCCTCGGCGAGGGCCTCGTGGGCCAGCCCGATCAGTGCGTCACCGGCGAGGATGGCCGCTCCCACCCCGAACACCGTCCATGCCGTCGGCCGGTGGCGGCGCTCGGTGTCGCCGTCCATCACATCGTCGTGCAGCAGCGAGAAGTTGTGCGCCAGCTCGACCGCGGCGGCCGCCGGCACGCCGGCCTCGGGCGTGGCGCCGGCGGCACCGGCCGAGAGCAGCGCCAGGGTCGGGCGCAGGCCCTTTCCCCGGCAGTCGGCGGGGGACCCGTCGGCGTCCCAGTAGCCGAGCTGGTAGCCGGCGACCAGCCGGTTCCCCGGGTCCAGCCGGTCCAGCAACGCCCGGATGCCCGGCTCGACATGGGTCTGGATCTGGTCAGCGCTACGGCTGCGTGCGATGGTCATCGTGCGGCCTCCGTGTGGTGTCGGGGCCGGGAAACGAGGTCACGGGCGACGATGTCGGCGGCCTGCTGGCCGCTGCGCACCGCGCCCTCCATCGTGTCCGGCCAGCCGGTGTCGGTCCAAGCTCCGGCCAGGGCCAGCCCGGGTAGCCGGGTCGCCGAGCCGGGCCGGTACGCCCGGGTGCCGGCCACCTGGCGGAAGGTGGCCTTCGGCTCTCGGGTGACGAATGCGTCCCGTACCGGGGTGTGCCGTGCGGCGGGAAACAGGTCGGCCAGCGCCCGGCGCTGCACCGCGACGAGTTCGGCGGCCGGACGCTCGATCTCCGCATCGGCCGCCGACAGCGAAACCACCAGGTGCTGCCCGTCGGCTCCCGACTCCGAGCGGTCGAAGATCCACTGGGCCGGGGACTCCACCGCGGCGGCCATGGACAGCGCGGTCACCCGGGCGGCGTACCGCAGGTGCACGTTGACGATCGGCGCTGCGCCCAGCTTGTGCCACTGCGCGGCGGCGGGCGCGGCGGCGGGCGGTATCAGCGCCGCCGCGGCCTGGTGGGGTACGGCCAGCACCACGCCGCCGGCCTCGATCTCGGTACCGTCCAGGCCGATCCGGAACCCGGCCGGTCCCGGTCGGATCCACCGGACCCGGGATCGGATGTGCACCCGCGCGCCGAGCCGGTCCAGCAACCGCCGAGCCGCGACGGCGTGCAGATCGACCAGCGGGACGCGGGGGCGACCGATGTCACCGGCGTCCGCGGCGTCGAGCAGACCCGTGCGGAACACCCGCGCGGCCAACGCCAACGACGCCTGCGCGCAGGGCAGGTTCAGCGCCGCCACGGTGATCAGGTCCCACAGCCGGCGGATCGCCCGGGCACCCTGGCCGTGATCGGCGAGCCAGTCGCCGAAGCTGCGCCCGTCGGTGGCGGGCAGGTCCGGATCTACGTACCGCAGCGCGGCGCAGGCCCGGACGGCGGCGAGCCGCTCCGCCGGGCTGAGCAGCCGGTAGCCGGCCAGCGCGGGTAGCAGGTGCGCCGGAGCCGGCAGCCCACGGCGGGTCAGCAGCTGCGGGGCCCGCCCGGGGAGCAGCACCGGCACCGCGAACCGCCGTTGCAGGTCGGTGTCGCCGCTGGTGCCGAGCCGGTCCAACAGACCGCGGTAGGCGGTGTAGCAGCGCAGGAAGACATGCTGACCGGTGTCCACCGTCCGGCCGTCACGCCGCAGCGAGTAGGTCGCCCCGCCAAGTTCCGGCCGGCTTTCCAGCAACGTCGCCGGCAGGCCGAGATCGGCCAGCCGTACCGCCGCGGCGATTCCGGCCAGTCCACCCCCGATCACGCAGACCCCGCCGGCAGCAGTCACCGGTGTCGTGATCGCCGCCCCGGTCATGCGGAACGCCCCACGAGGGCCCGCGCCGCCACCCAGGCCTTCTCCCGCCCCGGCAGCGAAACGCGGCTACGGGTGACCGCCAGCGGGTCGGCGGCGATCCGGGCGAGCAGACGACGGTAGATGCCGGCCATCGCGGCCGTGCAGGCCGCGCTGCGCCGGTCCAGCAGTGGCAGCAGCCGCAGGCCCTGGTCGTACCAGCCGGCCGCCCGGGCCGTCTGGAAGCGCACCAACCCGGCCAGCCGCTCGGGCGGATCGGCGAAGCCGGCCTCCGCCAACCGCAGCGAGCAGCCGAACCGGTCCAGGTCCTCAGCCGGCAGGTAGATCCGGCCGGCGA
Organism: Micromonospora mangrovicola; assembly: GCF_047200535.1. Classification (NCBI taxonomy): domain Bacteria; kingdom Bacillati; phylum Actinomycetota; class Actinomycetes; order Micromonosporales; family Micromonosporaceae; genus Micromonospora; species Micromonospora mangrovicola. Next base: position 20,442 of record NZ_JBJZOG010000010.1, read on the forward strand.
CCCGGTCCTCCACGAGATCGCGCAGGATGTTCGTCAGTTGGAGCGCCACGCCCAGCGCGTCGGCCAGGGGTGCAGCCCGGTCGGGGTCGGTGGCGCCGAACACGCCGAGGGACAGCCGGCCGACCGAGCCCGCCACGCACCGGCAGTACCAGACCAGGTCGTCGAAGCTGTCGTAGCGGCGGCCGGTCACGTCGGCGGCACACCCGTCGATTAGCTCGTCGAAGGCGGCCAGCGGGATCGGCATCCGGGTCGCGGCGTGGCCGAGTGCGCTGAGCACCGGGTCCCCGCCGCCGTTGCCGGGCAGCCGGTGCAGCGCCTCGCGGATCTGCGCCAGCAGGTCCAGCTTGTCGTCGGGAGGCAGCGTCCCGTCGCCGATGTCATCAATGCGGCGGGCGGTGGCGTAGATGGCCGAGAGCGCCCGCCGCTTCGCCGGCGGCAACAGGCGGATGCCGTACGAGAAGTTGGCCGCCTGCGTGCGGGTGATCTGTTCACAGTGCCGGTAGGCGGCGTCGACGCCGGTGGCCGTGGTCACCCCGCGCTCCGGACCGTGGCGGTCAGCCACCGGGTGAAGACGCGCCGCCCGACGGGACGGACGGTGACGCCGAGCGGGTCGTGGTCGGCGTCCGCCAGCGCGTCGAGGGTGGCCCGCCCGCCGGCGAGGTAGCCGCTGACCGCCAGCCGGCTCCAGCCGCGCAACGCCGCCACCAGCGGCGCGCCCGCGTCGAGCCAGGCGCGCGCCCGTTCCGCCTCGAACCCGATCAGCTCCCGCAACCGCCGGCCGGCCGTGGGCCGGGCGAGGTCGGCCTCGGTGACGCCGAACCGGTCCATGTCTTCGCGCGGCAGGTAGATCCGGCCGCGCCGGTGGTCCTCGGCCACGTCCTGCAGGTGCTCGACGATCTGCAAGGCGGTGCAGACCCGGTCGGACAGCGCGAGCGTCGTCGGTGTGGCCTGCCCGAAGACGTGCAGGACCAGTTGACCCACCGGATTGGCCGACAGGGTGCAGTAGTCGACCAGCTCCGCGAAGGTGGCGTACCGGGTGATGCGCTGGTCGACCCGGTTCGCCTCGATCAGCCGGACGAACGCGTCCAGCGGCGGCCGGCACTCGGCCACGGTGGGCGCAAGCGCACGCAGCACCGGGTGGGTCACCGCCCGACCCTCGTACAGGGCCGTCAGCTCGGCCTCGACGTCGTCCAGGGCGGCCAGCCGGTCGACCCCCGCTGCCGGCGGCTCGTCACCGAGGTCGTCGACGTACCTGGCGTACCCGTACAACGCCAGCAGGTGGCGCCGGTACCGGGCAGGCAGTATCCGTAACGCGACCGGAAAGTTCTCCTGCGCGCGTACCTGCTCGATCCGGCGCCCGTCCGGGGCGTCGATTGTCCGACTCATCCTAGTTCCCTCCTCTGGGGCGCGGGCCGATGGTGCTGCTCAGCCGGGCAACGGGGTCAGTCGGACGCGGGCACCGGCCCGGGTACGTCGCGGTACCTCCCGGCCCGTGGGATCGACCCGCGACAGCCGGCGCAGCACGTCCGCGCAGATGCCCTGGCCGTTTAGGCCGTGCTCGGCGAGCAGCTCCGACCGGTCACCGTGCGGGATGAAGGCGGTCGGCAGGCCGAGACCCAGCGCCGGCGTCCCGACGCCCGCGTCCGCGAGCGTCCGGGCCACGGCCGCCCCGACCCCGCCGTCGCGTACCCCGTCCTCAACGATCACGACCATGGCGTGGTCGGCGGCCAGCACGACCAGTTCCGGGTTGACCGGCCGCACCCACCGGGGGTCCACCACCGTGCACTCGACGCCGGCGGCGGCCAGCAGCCCGGCCGCCCGTAGCGCCGGCCCGGCCATCGCACCCACTGCGACCAGCAGCACCTGTGCGGCCGGCGCGGCTCGCAGGATGTCCACCCCGCCGACCCGGTCCAGCGCGGTGATGTCCTGGTCGACCTGCGCCTTGGGGAACCGCAGCACGGTGGGCCCCCGCTGGTCGTCCACGGCTTCGCGCAGTTGCTCCCGCAGTGACGACTCGTCCCTGGGCGCGGCCACCCGCAGTCCGGGGACCGCGCCGAGCACCGCCAGGTCCCACATGCCGTGATGGCTCGGTCCGTCCGGGCCGGTGACCCCGGCCCGGTCCAGCACCAGGGTGACCGGCAGCCGGTGCAGGGCCACGTCGAGCAGAACCTGGTCGAAGGCCCGGTTGAGGAAGGTGGCGTAGACGGCCACCACCGGATGCTTTCCGCCGAGGGCGAGCCCGGCCGCCGAGGTGACGGCGTGCTGCTCGGCGATGCCGACGTCGACGGTCCGGTCGGGGTAGCGCGCCGCGAAACCGGTGAGCCCGGTCGGGCCGAGCATGGCCGCGGAGACCGCCACCAGGTCGGGGCGGCGTCCGCCGAGGGCGACGAGTTCGTCGGAGAAGGCGTCGGTCCAGGTCCGACCGGGCGCGCTGGCCGGCTGACCGGTTCGCGGGTCGACGACCCCCACCGCGTGCAGCCGGTCGGCGTCGTCAGCCTCCGCGGGCGGATGGCCGTGGCCCTTGCGGGTGACGCAGTGCACCACGATCGACCGGTCCGACCGGCGGGCCTGGTGCAGCGCCCGTTCGAGCTGGGTGATGTCGTGTCCGTCGATCGGACCCAGGTAGGCCAGGCGCAGGGCCCGGAAGATGTCCCCGGCCGGGCCTGCGGTGGCGGGCGCCGGCCCCTTCCCGTGCGCGGCCGACCGGGCGCGCAGCGCCGCCAGGTGCGTGGCCACGCCGCCCACGGTCGGGGCGTACGAGCGGCCGTTGTCGTTGAGCACGATCACCACGCGGCCCGGCGAGACCGCCAGGTTGTTCAGCGCCTCCCAGGCCATTCCCCCGGTGAGGGCACCGTCGCCGACGACCGCGACCACCCCGCGGTCGGTGCCGTCCAGCGCGTACGCCCGGGACAACCCGTCCGCGTACGACAGCGCGGTGGAGGCGTGCGAGTTCTCCACCAGGTCGTGGGGGGACTCGGCCTGCCGTGGGTAGCCGGACAGGCCGCCCGGTGCGCGCAGCCCGAGGAAGCCGTCCCGGCGGCCGGTGAGCAGCTTGTGGACGTACGCCTGGTGCCCGGTGTCGAAGATGATCCGGTCGTGCGGGGAACGGAAGACCCGGTGCAGCGCGATGGTCAACTCGACCATGCCGAGGTTCGGACCGAGGTGGCCACCGCGTCGGCACACCGTGTCGACCAAAAACGTTCGGACTTCCTCCGCGAGCAGCCGGAGCTGGCCGTCGGTGAGCCGCTTGAGGTCGTCGGGCTGGTTGACGCTGTCGAGCAGGGACATCATCTCTCCGTCCGGGGCCGGTGGCGCGAGCCCGCTGGCGGCGTGTTCTCCGCACGGCGAATGCCCACCGGGGACGGCTGTCCCAGCGGCGAATCATCGCGCCACATGCTGCGGGTGCGGTGACCCAGCGGTGGATGCTGCGGGAAGCCGCCGCGGGCAGCGAAATAACCTCAGGAGCGTGCAAAAAGAGCATAAGCATTTCGATCATCTCTACTACCCAAATTCGCCTCGAATCCTTCGACCGAATCCGCCGGAGCACGGCCAGGGAGGGGCGGCAGCCGGTCAGCCGGTCAACCGGTCCGCCGCTGGTCGGAGGCGGCCGCCGTGGCCACGTCGACCGGGTAGCCGCGCCGACCGGCGACCAGGATGAGACCGTTGGCGACCAGTGGCACGAGCATGATCAGGAATGCGTCCCGCAGGCCGGTACCGCTGGAACGGCCACCGGGCCCGCCGAGCTGATCGGCGAGCCAGCCGAAGATGGCCGGGGCGACCGCCTCGGCGACAAGCCGCAGCACCGTCCGCAGGCTCTCCGCCCGCCCCCACAGCCGCCCGGGAACGATGTCCAGCCGGGCCGCGTCCAGCGGCGGGTTGGCCGCCGCCAGGGCACCGGCCCCCAGCGCGATCAGCGGTAGTGCCGCGAGCGCCGAGGTGAGCCACACCCCGGGCACGAAGAGCAGCGCGGCAGCCACATAGCCGAACGCCGGGACGAGAATCCGGACGCCGGTGTGGCCCCGCGCCAGCGCCCGGTCGGTGAATCGGCCGGCGAGGACCGCGCCGGCCAGCGCCGCCACCCCGATCACCGGCACCAGGGCGCCGAGCGCCGTCTGCGGGATGCCGAAGTGACGGACCGCGAAGACGACGATGAAGGTCCGCATGCCGGCGAAGAAGAAGTAGCCCAGCGCCGACGCCACGATCAGCAGTCGGTTGGTGGGGATCGACAGCAGGTACACGGCGGACCGGCCCAGGGACCAGTGGTTGGGATCCTCGCCGACCACCCGGCCGCGGGCCGGCGCGACGCCCCGGTCGGCGATCGCCGCCTGCGCCCGATCGACCGGCTGCCGTGAATCGTCCGGCCGGTGTCCGGACTCGGACGCGCCCCGCTCGGTGGGCAGTTGGCCGGCGCCGCCACGGGCCGGCTCGGGCAGCAGCCGCCACACCGCCACCGCCAGGACCCCGCTCGCGATCGCGAGCAGGAGGAACGCCGCCCGCCAGGACAACGCCGCCGCGAGCTCGCCGCCGACCAGCAGACCGACGCCGGCACCGACGATCTCGCCGGTGAGGATCCAGCCGAGCACTCCCGCCCGGTCGCCCGGTGGGATGAGGTCGCCGGTCAGTGAGACCACCACGGGGCCCGCCGCGGCCACGGCGGCGCCGAGCAGCAGTCGAGACCCCAGCAGCCACCAGTAGCCGGGCGCGAGACCGCCGGCAACCATCGCGGCCGACCAGAGCGCAACCGTGATCACCAGCAGGCGGACCCGGTTGCTCCGGTCCGCGAGTACGCCCAGTGGCACCGAGGCGAACGCGCCGACCCCCGACGACGCGGTGGCGAGCAGGCCGAGCCGGGCGTGGCTGATCCCGAGACTCGCCTCCAACTGGGCGGCGGCCGCGCCGAGCGTCCCGGTGTCCGCGCTGTTCAAGGCCAGCACCGAGGCCAGCAGCAGCACGGCGGGGGCCCGACCGGGACCACCCAGTAGACGACGGGACCAGCGCGCCAGCAGCCGCTCCGCCACTCCGTGCGGCCCGCTGGTCCGGCCTTCCCCCACCGACCCGGCCATGACTCTCTGATCCCCACCACCTGGCACCGGTCGGCACCCCTGTCGACTCTGCCCGACCGCCGGGGTGTCCGCGCCACGAACTGCGAGCGAGCGGACAGATCCGGCCAGGCTGGTCGTGGAACGACGCCGCACGTCAGCCGTGCGGGCGCGGCGAGAGGGGCGGCGGGCCGACCGGCGAGATCGACGCCCACGGCGCGGCAGGCGACGGCGTGCCCCCGGCGGTGTGGCCAGGAAGCGGGCCGCCTCTGACCGCGGCCGGGCGCAGGCCGTCCGCGCCGGTTCACCCGATCCGGTGACGCTGTCGTCACCTACCGACGACGCGCACTTACGGCTTCCCGGTCGGTTCGGCTAGACCGGAGAGGCCGCGCGCCGGAGCGCGCGTCGCGTGTCGCTGGAGGAGGTGAAGCGGTGCGGACCCACCGCTACGCCGGGTTCGACGGTGCCGAGGCGGTCGCGGATGCGATCCTCCACGAGGGCTACCTGCTCTACCCGTATCGGCGCTCATCGACCAAGAACCGGGTCCGCTGGCAGTTCGGCGTCCTGGTGCCCCCGGCCTGGGGCGAGGCGCACGGTCTCGTCGACAGCGGCGTGGCGGGCTCGGCGGAGTCTCCATGGCAGCAGACCGAGTGCCTGCTGGAAGCGCCGGACAGCGCGGTCGTGCGGATCCGGCTGCGCTTCCTGCACCTGCAACGCAAGGTGGCCGAGCGCCGGACAGCCGGTGGCGCCTACCAGCCGGTCGACCGGATCGAGGTCGGCGGCCGCGCGGAACTCAGCTTCGACGAGGCGGTGCCCCGGACGTTCGACGTCGAGGCGCCGGTCGGCGAACTGCGACGTGGCCGCCGGCTGGACGTCCGGGTGCCGGGCGGGGAGGACGTCGAGCCGCTCGTCGACGGCCGGGGCACGCCGGTCGGGCGGGTGGTACGCCGGCGCCGGCCGTTGGCGGCGTCCGTGACCGTCTCCACCGCCCCGGCCGAGGCGCCCTTCCCCCTGCTGCGGCTCAGAATCCGCGTGGCGAACACGGACCGGACGACACCGCCGGAGAGCCCGCGCGACGAGGCGTTGCGCTGCTGCCTGCTGGCGGCCCACACCCTGGCCACCGTCAGCCGGGGGCGGTTCGTGTCCCTGCTCGACCCACCCGAGTGGGCGGCGCACGCGGTGCGGGGGTGCCGCAACGTGCACACCTATCCCGTGCTCGCCGGCGAGCCCGGCAGCGCCGACGTGCTGCTCTCGTCGCCCATCATCCTCTACGACCACCCGCGGATCGCGCCGGAGAGCCCGGGCGACCTGCACGACGCGACCGAGATCGACGAGATCCTCTCGTTGCGTACGCTCACGCTCTCCGAGGCCGAGAAACGGGAGGCGCGGGCCACCGATCCCCGGGCCGCCGCGATCGTCGACCGGGTCGACGCGATGCCGCCCGAAGTGCTCGAACGGTTGCACGGGGCGATCCGATCCCTGGCGCCCGTACGCGGGGGTGGCGACGCCGGCACCGAGCCGGAACGGCCGTGGTGGGAGCCGGGCGCCGACGCGGGGATCGCGCCGGAGACCGACACGGTGCTGGTTGCGGGCACACCGGTGGCGCGGGGCAGCCGGGTCCGGTTACGGCCGCGCCGACGCGGCACGGACGCCCACGACATGTTCCTGGATGGCCGTACCGCCCGGGTGGAGCAGGTGCTGCTCGACGTGGACGGGTCGCGGTTCCTGGCCGTGACGGTGGACGACGACCCGGGCGCGGATCTGCACCAGTGGTACGGGCGGCTGCGTCACTTCCGGCCGGAGGAGGTGGAACCGTTGACCGGAGGGCCGGCGACGCCATGAGCAGCCCAGGCGGCGGCCGGATTCTGGTCGCCGGCATCGGCAACATCTTCCTCGGCGACGACGCGTTCGGGATTGAGGTCGTCCGCCGTCTCCGGGACGCGGTCCTTCCGCCGGGTGTGGATGTGTCCGATTACGGCATTCGGGGGTTGCACCTGGCCTACGATCTGCTGGACGGCCGTCCCGACGTGCTGGTCCTGGTGGACGCGTTGCCGCTGGAGGAGCCGCCCGGGACGCTGGCCGTCCTTCGGGTGGACCTCGACGACCCGGGCTGGACGCTGCGGCCGGCCGACGTGCTGGATGTGCCGGCCGCCGACGCGCACGGCATGGATCCCGAATCGGTGCTGCGCCTGCTGCGCAGCCTGGGCGGCGGGGTCGACCGCGTCCTCGTGGTGGGTTGCCGGCCCGCCGTGCTCGACGAGCGGATGGGGCTGTCACCGCCGGTGGCCGCCGCGGTCGACGAGGCGGTCCGGACGGTGGCGGGGATCGTCCGGGAGGAGGCCGCGCGGCTCGGCGGCGCGGGCGCCGCCGGGGATACCCCCGCCGGCGGCAGCGAACGGGGGGTGAGCACGCATGCATGAGACAGGTCTGTGCGAGGCGATCGTGGCGGCGGCGGTACGCCGGGCCGCCGGCCGGCGGGTCACCGGGCTGCGGGTGCGGATCGGGGGTCACCCGGTCGACCCCGACGTCGTCGCGCAGGGTATCCAGCTCGCCGCGACCGGCACGGTCGCCGCGGACACCACCGTCGACCTGGTACTCGAACCGATGACGGTGGCCTGCCACGAGTGCGGCCGCAGCGGGCCGGTCGATGACCATGTCGCGCTGGTGGCCTGCCCGGGGTGCGGGGGCGTCGACATCGAGGTCACCGGCAGCGACGACGTCGTCCTGGAGTCCATCACCGTGGCCAGCGCCGGACGGGCGGCGGTCTGATGGACGCCACCGAGCTGCTCCGGCACGACCACCGGGTGGTGGAGCAGCTGTTCCGGGACTATCGGGCAGCGGAGTCGGACGCCCAGCGCTGCGGCGTCGTCGAGATTCTCGTCCGCGAGCTGTCGAAGCACGCCGCCCTGGAGGAGGTGCTGTTCTACCCGTTCGCGGCGAAGGTGCTGGCCGACGGGCAGGTGGACCGACACCTCGCTGGGCACCGGCCCATCAAGGACTTGCTCCTGGACCTGGACCGCTGCCGGACCGGCGACCCTGCGCAGGACGAACTGATGGACCGCCTCGCGTCGGCCGTCGCCCGGCACGTGCAGGACGACGAGAACGAGCTCATGCCGCTGCTGTGCTCCCGGGCCGACGAGCGGGCGCTCCACGAGCTGGGCGAGGAGATCGACCAGGGCAAGCAGCGGGCCCCGACGCGTCCGCACCCGCACGCGCCGGACCAGCCGCCGGCGCTGGCTCTCGCGGCGCCGTTGGCGGCCATCTACGACCGGCTGCGGGATCGGATGCAAGGGAGGCCACGTACATGACCCAGCGCACGGGTGACACCGCGGTGATCCCGCACGAGAACGGGTTCGACGAGGTCACAATCCTCTGGATCTCCGAGGGCATGAGCTGTGACGGGGACTCCGTGTCGATGACGGCCTCCGGCCAGCCGGCGATCGAGGACATCGTGCTCGGACTCGTGCCCGGTCTGCCGAAGGTCAACCTGCACAACAAGGTGTTGTCGCCGACAGTCGGCGGCGAGGAGTTCCTGGCGCCGTACCGCAAGGCCGCCCGCGGGGAGATGACCGAGCCGTTCATCCTCGTCATCGAGGGCTCGATCCCGAACGAGAACATCAACGGCGACGGGTACTGGACCTCGTTCGGCAACGACCAGCACACCGGCGAGCCGCTGACCGTGAACTGGTGGATCGACCGGCTGGCGCCGAAGGCCTGGGCGGTCGTGGCGGCCGGCACGTGCGCGACGTACGGCGGCATCCACGCCATGGCGGGCAACCCGACGGGATGCATGGGGCTGGCCGACTATCTCGGGTGGGACTTCCGGTCCCAGGGCGGGCTGCCGATCGTCAACGTGCCCGGCTGCCCGATCCAGCCGGAGAACTTCATGGAGACCCTGACCTGGGTGCTCTACCATGCCGCCGGCTCGGCGCCGCCCCCGCCGCTGGACGGGATGCTGCGGCCGCAGTGGCTGTTCGGCAAGACCGTGCACGAGGGCTGCGACCGGGCCGCCTACTACGAGCAGGCCGACTTCGCCAAGGACTACAACTCGCCCAAGTGCCAGGTGAAGGTCGGCTGCTGGGGACCGGTCATCAACTGCAACGTGCCGAAGCGCGGCTGGATGGGCGGGGTGGGCGGCTGTCCCAACGTCGGCGGCGTCTGCATCGGCTGCACCATGCCCGGGTTCCCCGACAAATTCATGCCGTTCATGGACATGCCGCCCGGCGGCAGCCTGTCCACCCTGTTGATCAAGCCGTACGGCGCCTTGATCCGCCGCCTGCGCGGCATCACCAACCACACCGCCAATCGCGAACCGAAGTGGCACCACAACGGCCCGGATCTCACCAGCGGCTACAACCCCCGGTGGCGCCCCTACGGTCCGGCGGATCCCCGGCGACAGGCAGCGATGGAGAGGAACCGACCGTGACAGCGACCGAGGCCAGGAAGTCCGCCGGCCAGCAACCCGGCGAACTGGTGGAGATGGCGTGGGATCCGATCACCCGGATCATCGGCAACCTGGGCGTCTACACGAAGATCGACTTCGCGAACCGCGTGGTCGCCGAATGCCACACCACGTCATCGCTGTTCCGCGGCTACTCGGTGTTCATGAAGGGCAAGGACCCGCGGGACGCCGGCTTCATCACCAGCCGGATCTGCGGTATCTGCGGCGACAACCACACGACCTGCTCGGTGTACGCCCAGAACATGGCGTACGGCATCAAGACCCCGCCGCTCGCCGAGTGGATCATCAACCTCGGCGAGGCCGCCGAGTACATGTTCGACCACACCCTCTTCCAGGACAACCTCGTCTTCGTCGACTTCTGCGAAGCAATGGTCAAACAGACCAACCCGAGCGTGCTCGCCCGCGCCGAGAAGACCGTCGCACCGGGCCGGGACATCCACGGCTACCGGACGATCGCCGACCTCATGCGCGCCTACAACCCGTTCGAGGGTGAGGTCTACAAGGAAGCATTGAAGGTCAGCCGGACGACCCGGGAGATGTTCTGCCTGATGGAGGGGCGGCACGTCCACCCGTCGACGGTCTATCCCGGCGGCGTCGGCACCATGCCGCAGCCGACGCTGTTCACCGACTACCTGAGCCGGCTGATCAGCATCCTGGACTTCGTCAAGAAGGCCGTCGCGATGAACGACGACATCTTCGACTTCTGGTACGAGGCGCTGCCCGGCTACGAGGAGGTCGGCCGCCGCCGGGTCCTGCTCGGCTGCTGGGGCGCCTTCCAGAACCCCGACGTCGTCGACTACCGCTACGAGACCATGACGAACTGGGGACGGGCGATGTACGTGACACCCGGCATCGTCGTCGACGGCAAGCTGCTCACCACGGACCTCGTCGACATCAACCTGGGCATCCGGATCCTGCTCGGCAGTTCCTACTACAAGGACTGGGCCGGCGAGGAGGATCCGTTCGTCAAATACGACCCGCTGGGCAACCCGGTGGACATCCGCCACCCCTGGAACCAGACCACGCTGCCGGATCCGCAGAAGCGCGACTTCGACGACAAGTACAGCTGGGTGATGAGCCCGCGCTGGTTCGACAGGACCACCGGGCAGCACCTCGCCCTGGACACCGGCGGTGGCTGCTTCGCCCGGCTGTACACGACGGCGCTGGCGAAGATGGTCGACACGCCGTACGTCAAGTCGACCGGGCAGAGCGTGCTGATCTCGCTTCCGAAAAGCACGCGGCTGCCGGAGATGACGTTGGAATGGAAGATCCCGCGGTGGTCGAACGCGCTGGAACGGAACCGCTCGAGGGCCTACTTCATCGCGTACGCCGCAGCGATGTCGCTGTACTTCCTGGAACGGGCGATGGAGCGGATGCGCGGCGGCGACATGCGGGTCTTCGCCGAGTTCGACGTGCCGGACGAGGCCATCGGCTGCGGCTTCCACGAGGCCGTCCGGGGCGTCCTGTCACACCACATGGTGATCAGGGACCGCAAGATCGCCAACTACCACCCGTACCCCCCGACGCCGTGGAACGGCAGCCCCCGCGACAGCTACGGCACGCCGGGCCCGTACGAGGACGCGATCCAGAACACGCCGATCTTCGAAGAGAACGGACCGGACGCCTTCAAGGGCGTGGACATCATGCGGGCGGTACGCAGCTTCGATCCCTGCCTGCCGTGCGGGGTGCACATGTACGTCGGTGGCGGGCGTACCCTCAAGAAGATCCACTCACCGATGTTCGGTGCCTCCCATGGGTGAGCAGCCGGACCGGCGGCTCGACGACGCGGCCGTCGAGCCCAGGCTGGCCCACCTGGACGCGGTGCTCGGGCAGCTTGAGCAGACTCCCGGCCGCACCGCCGAGCTGGCGCTGGCAGCCGTCGCGATCCTCACCGAGGTGTACGGCGAGGCGCTGGCCCGGGTCACCGACCTCGCCGCCGGCAACCCTCACGTACTCGACCGGCTCGCCGGCGACGACCTGCTGCGACACCTGCTGCTGTTGCATGGCATCCACCCGGATCCGCTGGACCGGCGGGTGGCCCGGGCGATCGACGACCTCCGGCCCCAGCTGCGCGCGCAGGGCACCGAGATCGCGCTGGTCGGCGTCCAGGACGACGTGGCACAGATCAGCCTGTCCGCGCGGTCGTGCGGTGGTGGCGCGCCCGCCCTGCAGGACGTGGTACGGGACCAGGTGTTGACGTACGCGCCGGAGCTGTCCGCCGTCGACCTGGTGGTACCCGCGCCTGCTCCGGCGCTGATCCCGCTCACCACACTGTGGCAGCGGCCGGACCGGTCCGATGCGCCGGCGCTGAGCAGAGCGGGGCGAGCCGCCGGGCCGCCAGCGACGGATGGCACGGCATGACGGCGGGTGCCCTGCAGCGGGCGATCCGACGCGGGGGGCAGCGCGCGGGCACGGTGGAGCGATGCGGCATGTGCGCCGGACCGGTCAGCCCCGAGCACCGGCACGTGTGGGACGAGCAGGACGGGGAGCTGCGATGTGTCTGCACACCGTGCTCCCTGCTGTTCGAGCGCGAGGCGGCCGGCGGCGGCCGGTACCAGCTCGTCCCCGTCGACGGCCGGCGGTTGACCGGTCCGGCCGCCGACGAGCTCGGCGTGCCGGTCGGTCTGGTGTTCTTCGTGAAGCAGCGGGACGGCCGGGTGTTCGGGCACTACCCGGGTCCGCTCGGCGTGGCCGGGTCGGAGATCGACACCGGGGCCTGGCGGGCCGTCGAGGCGCGATCACCCGCGCTCGCCGGGCTGAAGCCACGGGTCGAGGCGTTCCTGGTGTGGACGGGCCCGCCGCGCGGCGGCGGTCAGCAGTGGGTGGTGCCGGTCGACGACTGCTACCGGCTGGTGGCGCTCATCCGGCAGCACTGGACGGGGATGTCCGGGGGAAGCGCGGTGTGGCGGGCGATCGCCGAGTACTTCGACGACCTCGGCCGTCGGCATGGTCGACCGTCCGGCAAGGACTGATGGAGGAGTTGGCAATGGGCGAGATCCGGGTGGGCAGACCCGATGTCGAACTCGACGCGCCGGCGCACACCAAGGGCGTCGAGGAGGGCAACTCGCGGCGGAGGAAGCAGGCTGGCCATCACGATGACGGGACGGTGGACGCCCGCCGCTCCACCGGCATCCGGCCGAAGAAACACGGCCCGATCCTGCCGATCATGCCGGATCTGCCGCCGGGCTGAGCGGACCTGGCGCGGGCGCGAAGGAGATGAGCTGTGCGGAAGTTGCTGGTGCTGGTGGCCGGCGCCGCCGTCGTAGGGCTGTTCTGGAAGGAACTTCCCGCGCTGCGGCGCTACATGAAGATCGCGAAGATGTGAACGGGAAGGCCGGCCGAGCCGATGTGTCTGGGTATTCCGGGTGAGATCGTCGAGATCAAGGCCGGTCACGAGGATCTTGCCATCGTAGACGTCCTGGGCGTCCGGCGGGCGATCAACATCGGTCTGCTCGAGGCGGATCGGATCGGCGTCGGAGACTGGGTGCTCGTCCACGTCGGGTTCGCCATGTCGAAGATCGACGAAGCTGAGGCGGCCGCCACATTGGAGATGTTGAAGGGTCTCGGACAGGCGTACACCGACGAGTTGCAGGCGCTCGCCGAATCCGACATTACTTAGGAAGTCAGATGCGTTTCGTCGACGAGTACCGCGACGCGGACAAGGCACAGGCGTTGGCCACCCAGATCGCCGCGCTGTGCGAGCCGGGACGGCAGTACAAGTTCATGGAGGTCTGCGGCGGGCACACGCACACCATCTACAAGCACGGAATCGAGGACTACCTGCCCGAGAGCGTCTCGCTGGTGCACGGCCCGGGCTGCCCGGTCTGCGTCATCCCGATGGGCCGGGTGGACGACGCCATCGCCATCGCCAACGAGCCGGGCGTCATCATGACGGCGTTCGGCGACATGATGCGGGTCCCGGGCGGGTCCGGCACGTTCCTGGACGCCAAGGCGGCCGGGGCGGACATCCGGATGGTGTACTCGCCGCTGGACGCCCTGAAGGTCGCGCGGAACAACCCGGACCGCAGGGTGGTCTTCATGGCGATCGGGTTCGAGACGACCTCGCCGTCGACCGCGATGACCGTGCTGCGGGCTGCCGCCGAAGGTATCGGGAACTTCTCGGTCTTCTGCAACCACGTCACGATCCTGCCGGCGATCAAGGCCATCCTCGACTCACCGGATCTGCGCCTCGACGGCTTCCTCGGGCCCGGGCACGTCTCCACCGTCATCGGCTGCCGGCCGTACGAGTTCATCGCCCGCGCCTACGGCAAGCCGCTGGTGTGCGCGGGATTCGAGCCGCTGGATCTCCTGCAGTCGGTCTACCTGCTGCTCAAGCAGCTGGCAGAGGGCCGCTGCGAGGTGGAGAACCAGTACACCCGGGTGGTGCCCTGGGACGGCAACGTGCGGGCGCTGGAGGTGATCGGCCAGGTCATGCAGCCGCGACCGTACTTCGAGTGGCGCGGCCTCGGCTTCATCACGCACTCGGCGCTGCGGATGCGGGCCGAGTACGCGGCGTACGACGCCGAGCGGCTGTTCGACGTGCCCGGGGTGCGGGTGGCGGATCCGAAGGCCTGCCAGTGCGGCGAGGTGCTCAAGGGCGTGCTCAAGCCGTGGGAGTGCAAGGTGTTCGGCACCGCGTGTACGCCGGAGACGCCGATCGGCACCTGCATGGTCTCCTCCGAGGGCGCGTGCGCGGCCTACTACAACTTCGGCCGCTTCACGCGGCAGCGACTGACGGAGGCGACCCGGGTATGACGACCGAACGCACCGCCGGACGGGCCGAGCGCGCGGTGGCGGGGGCCGAGGCGACGGCCGACCGCGAGCCGGAGCGGCTCTCGCCGGAGCAGCAGGTGCTGCGGCGCGTCGAACGGGCGCGCCGGCGCGCGCCGAAGATCCGCGAGAGCCGGATCACGCTCGCGCACGGCGCGGGCGGGAAGGCGACGCACAGCCTGATCGAAGGGCTGTTCGTCGAGGCGTTCCGCAACCCGACGCTGGCGGCGCTCGACGACGCCGCCGTACTCTCCCCGGGCACCGGGCGGCTGGCCTTCACCACCGACTCCTACGTGGTGTCTCCGCTCTTCTTCCCGGGTGGGGACATCGGCGATCTCGCCGTCAACGGCACGGTCAACGACCTCGCGGTCAGCGGAGCCCGCCCGCTGTACCTGTCGGCCGGGTTCATCCTCGAGGAGGGCTTTCCGGTCACCGACCTACGGCGGATCACGGCCTCCATGGCCGCCGCGGCGCGGCGCGCCGGGGTCCAGGTGGTCACCGGCGACACGAAGGTGGTGCAGCGGGGCAAGGCGGACGGGTGCTACATCAACACGGCGGGCGTCGGCGTGCTGGAGCGGCAGGTGAGCCTGGGCATGCCGCACGTCCGCCCGGGCGACGCGGTCGTCGTGTCCGGGCCGATCGGCGACCACGGGGTCACGATCATGCTCGCCCGCGGCGAGCTGGACATCGCCGCCGATCTCGCCTCGGACACCGCGGCGTTGCCCGGGCTGGTGGATGCCCTCCTCGACGCGGCTCCCGGCGTACGGCTGCTGCGCGACGCCACCCGGGGCGGCGTGGCAACCATCCTCAACGAGGTGGCGCAGGCGGCCCGGGTCGCCGTGGTCGTCGACGAAGCCTCGGTGCCGGTGCGGCCCGCCGTGACCGGCGCCTGCGAACTGCTCGGCATCGATCCGCTCTACGTCGCCTGCGAAGGACGGCTGGTGGCCGTGGTGGACGGGGCGCAGGCAGCGGCCGCCGTGGCGGCGCTGCGCGCCCATCCGCTCGGCGACGGCGCGGCCGTCATCGGCCGCGTCACCGCCGACCCGCCCGGGCTGGTGCTGCTCAGAACGGCGTTCGGTGGCACCCGGGTGGTCGACATGCTGGTCGGCGACCCACTCCCCCGGATCTGCTGACGTCGCCACCGAGTCACCCGGCGGCAGCGGGTCGCGCCGCGGCCACCACGGCCTGGCCGAGGGAGATCCCACCGTCGTTGGGCGGTACCCGCGAGTGCACCAGCACCCGGAAGCGATCCCGCTCCAGCCCGCTCACCACCCGGTCGAGCAGCAGCACGTTCTGGAAAACCCCGCCGGAGAGCGCAACCGTGGCCAGGCCGGTCCTCTCCCGCACGGCTCCGGCCGCCCGGACCACGGCGTCGGCCAGGCCGTGGTGGAAGCGTGCGGCGATCCGCCCGGGATCCACGTTGGCGAGCAGGTCGTCCACGACGCACCGGACCAACCCGCGGCCGACATCCAGCAACGGCACCGGGCCGGCCGCCTCGACCGGGTAGCCGCCCCGCTCGTCGGGGTGGGCCAGCTGCTCCACGGCGATCGCGGCCTGCCCCTCGTAGGTGACGCGGTCGCGCAGGCCGAGGATCGCCGAGACGGCGTCGAAGAGCCGGCCCGCGCTGGAGGTACGCGGTGAGTTGGTCCCGGTCCGCGCCACCGCCACCACGGCGGGCCACCGCCGTTCGTGCCGGCGCCAGACGGGCAGGTCCGGAACGGCGTCGCCGTAGATCTCGTCGAGGTAGGCCGCCGCCATCCGCCATGGCTCGTGCACGGCCGCGACCCCGCCCGGCATCGGCACCGTCTCGAGGTGGCCGACCCGGTCGTACCCGGTCAGGTCGGCGACGAGCAGTTCCCCGCCCCAGAGGGTGCCGTCCGGTCCGTACCCGAGGCCGTCGAAGGCGACGCCGATCACCGGGCCGGACTCGCCGTTGTCGGCCAGGCAGGACGCGATGTGGGCGTGGTGGTGCTGGACGCCGAGCAGCTCGACGTCGTCGCGCTGGAGTGCGTACTTGCTGGACAGGTACTCGGGATGCAGGTCGTGGGCGACGATTTCCGGCCGCACGTCGAAGAGCCGGGTGAAGTGCGCGATCCCGTCGGTGAATGCCCGCAACGTCTCGTAGTTCTCCAGGTCGCCGATGTGGTGCGACACGAACGCGCGCTGTCCCTTCGCCACGCAGAAGGTGTTCTTGAGCTCCGCGCCGCACGCCAGCACCGGCCGGTCGAACCGCCAGGGCAGGCTGATCGGCGTGGGCACGTAACCGCGGGACCGCCGTACCGGCAACTCGCGGCCGCGGAACACGCGTACCACCGAGTCGTCGGTCCGGACGTGGATCCGCCGGTCGTGCATCAGGAAGCCGTCGGCGATCGGCGCCAGCCGCCGGCGCGCGTCGTCGTCCCGGTGGGCGATCGGTTCGTCGGAGACGTTGCCGCTGGTCAGCACGATCGGCATGCCGAGCCGGTCGAGCAGCAGCTGGTGCAGCGGCGTGTACGGCAGCATCACCCCCAGGTCGCGGATGCCCGGTGCCACCGACGCGGCGACCCGGGCGTCGGCGCGGCGGGGCAGCAGAACCACGGGACGGGGGGCACCGGTGAGCACCGGCACCGCCGCCGGCGCCACGTCGACCAGGGCGCGCACCGCGCGCAGGTCGGCGGCCATCACGGCGAACGGTTTCTCCGCGCGGTGTTTGCGGGCACGCAACGTCGAGACGACCCGGTCGTCGTCCGCCCGGGTGGCCAGGTGGTACCCGCCAAGACCCTTGACCGCGACGATCAGGCCGTCCCGGAGCCACTGTACGGCGGTGTTCAGGGGATCGCCGGGCACCGGGGCGCCCTCGGCGTCGACGATCCGGAGGGCCGGACCGCACGCGGAGCAGCACACCGGCTCGGCGTGGAAGCGGCGGTTGCCCGGGTCCGCATACTCGGTGGCGCAGTCGGCGCAGAGCGGGAATTCGGCCATCGTGGTGGCGCGGCGGTCGTACGGCACGTCCTCGACGATGGTGAACCGCGGGCCGCAGTTGGTGCAGTTCGTGAACGGGTAGCCGTGTCGCCGGTTCGCCGGACCGGACAGGTCCGCGAGGCAGTCCGCGCAGGTGGCGGTGTCCGGGGAGATCAGCGCTTCCCGGCCGACGCCGGTGACGCTGGTGGCGATGACGAAGCCGGGCCGGCCGGTCGGCGGGACCGCCTCGGTGGTGAGCCGCTCGACCTGGGCGAGGGCCGGTGCCCGCCGGCTGAGGTCGGCGACGAAGGCGGCCAGCCGGTCGCGGTCGCCTTCGACTTCGACGAAGACACCGGCGGTGTCGTTGCCGACGAACCCGGACAGGTCGTATTCGCCGGCCAGCGCGTACACGAACGGCCGGAAGCCGACTCCCTGCACGATGCCCTCGACGCGGACGTGCACCCGGCATACGCCGGCCAGTTCCATGGCGACCGTCAGCGTTCGTCGGCCAACGCCTGCTGGGTGAGTTCCCAGAGCACGTGGTAGACCGTCGTCTGCGCCTCCTGGACCCGGTGCACCGATGCCGATGGCACCACGAACAGGTGGTCGACGGCCTGGGACTCCGCCATCCGACCGCCCTCGTACCCGGCGATCCCGACGGTGACCATGCCGCGGCGGGCCGCCTCCTCGAACGCCCGCACGACGTTGCGCGATCCTCCGCTCGTGGACAGCCCCACCGCGATGTCCCCGGTGCGGCCGAACGCCGCCAGCTGTCGGGCGAACACCACCTCGAATCCCACGTCGTTGGAGAGTGCCGTGATCAGTGCGACGTCATGGGTCAGCGAGATGGCCGGCAGCGGGCGGGCGGCGTTCGGCGGGTGCAGGAACAACTGTGCGACATCCTGGGCATCGGTACTGCTGCCGCCGTTGCCGAACGAGAAGAGCGTGCCGCCGGCGCGGAAGGCCGCGGCGCACCGCTGGGCGCAGTCAAGCAACCGCTGCCCGTGCGCCGCGACCAGGGACTCGCGGAGGGCGACGATCTCCGCCACCTTCTCCGCGGTGGACCTCGCCACCGCGGCGAGGACCGCGTCGATGTCGGTCGGCTGGGCGTCGAGGAACGGGTAGAGCGCCCCGATGGCGCCCTCGACCCGGGCGCTCATGACTTCTTCTCCACGATCGCGATGGCCTCCTTGGCGTGCACCAGTACGACGTCGCCCGGTCCCGCCTCGACGAGGGCCACGCTGATCTCCTCGGGGCCGGCGTCCGTGTCGGCCACGGCCAGGCCGTCGGCCGTCAGTTCGAGCACCCGGACGGCAACCGCCTGGTCGGCGCACGTGACGCACACCTGGTCGTGGCACTCGGGCCCGGTCCGGATCGTCGGCTGGCCGAGGGCGGCGGGGCGCGAATTCACCGGACCACCCCCGGCTCCAGCAGTCCAGGCTGCTCGAAGAACACGTGCACCAGCTCCCACAGGACGTGATAGACCGTCACGTGCACCTCCTTGACGATGCACGGGTCGTCGGAGCGGGCGACGACGGCGTGGTCGGCGACGGCGTCCCGAGCGATGTCACCGCCGTCGCCACCGAGGAGGGCGACGGTGAGCAGGCCGAGGTCGCGGGCCGTCACGAGGCCGCGCCGCACGTTGGCGCAGTTGCCGTCGACGGACAACCCGAGCGCGATGTCGTCCGGTGCGGCGAGCAGGCGCAGCTGAGCGGCGAACACCTCGTCGAAGCCCTCCGTCCGGGAGATCCCGGTGAGGGTCGCGGCGTCGTTCGTCAGCGATATCGCCGGCAGCGCCCGCTTTCCCACGATGACCGGGTGGACGAACTCCACCACGATGTGCTGGGCGTCGGTCGCCGGCCCGCCGTTGCCGAAGACGATCAACTTGCCGCCGCGGTGGAAGCGTACGGCCATCTCGTAGCAGGCCCGCGCGATGCGCACGGCCTCGTTCCCGAGCGCCTGCCCCGGTGCCAACCGACGGGCGAACGCTCGGTGGACGGCCGGAAACACGGGCGAGTGCATTGGTTCTCCGTTCAGCGTCGGACAGCGGCGTACGGATCGTGTCGGGTGCGCCGCGCCTCCGCGAAGGCGTCCGACGAGCGCTGGAGGCAGACACCGATGACCTGGTCGAGCTGCGCAAGGCGCGCGACGCAGGACCGGAGATCGTCGCGGCCCTTGGCCGTCAGCCGGTAGCACCGGCGTGCCGGCCCGGCCCCGGCGGTCTCCCACCCGGAGATCAGCGACCGCTCGCGTTCCAGACCGCGTAGCACGCGGTAGACGTAGCCGGGTTCCACGTCGGACAGTCCCATCGCCTTGAGCCGGTCGATCAGGTCGTACCCGTGACCGGGGCGCTCGAGGATCAGGAGCAGCAGGAACGGATGCAGCAGGCCCCGCAGCTCGCGTCCGTACACGTCAGCCCCTCTCATTGGCGCAACGCACCACCGCCACCCTGAAGCTAAACATAGCTTTTCTCCCAAAAGGGATTATTGGCCCGTTTTAATGCCCAGGCAAGAGCGAACCGGATTCGCGTGATCAGCGGCCGGGTGGACCGGACCCGGGCGGAAAGAGAGCAGAACAGACAGCACAGCCGACCCTTGACCATGATCGGACGGTGGATCGCGCGAGCAGTCATCCGCCGCGGACCCGGCCCGAAACGTATCCGTCCGGGTCTGAGGCTGGGATCGCGAATCGGGTCACGGGCAGTTTGCCGGCGGACGCCGCGGGCATGCGCGGCAGACACCGTCACGGGGAGGAGCAGGAAATGAAGATCCACGACCCGTCCAGCCAGGCGATGCGGAAAGACTACGACGTCACCGACATCGAGCGTCTGATGGGCAAGCGGGACTGGAAGACCTACGACGACGTGATCGGCTGGCTGGAGAAGTCGGGCGATGAGGACCGGAAATTCACCCCCGGCGAGGTACAGCACATGATCGACGACTTCTCCCGGCTGCGCGACCGGGGAATGGACTTCGTACGTGATCCCGAAAAGCTCTGCGACCAGCTCAAGAGCAGCCGGTAGGGGTTCGGGGCCAGGCCCGTCGCCGACCGGGATCGCGCCGGAGGACCGCCTCCGGCGCGATGGTCACGCGGACGGCACGAGCGAAGACATCGCATCGGTGGAGAGCCGAGGGGCGTTATGCGGCGCGACGTCAGGGTGAAGCCGAAGGTCACCGGCGAGGAGTCGGTCGGGTTGGCCGACGTGGTGTGGGACAACGCGCGGCGAGACCCGGACGCGGCGCAGTTCAGACGCCCGGAGCCGGACACCCGGTCGTGGCCGCATCCGTCCGGCGACCCGTCCGTGGTGACCTGCCGGCAGTTCCGTGACGACGTGCTGGCCGTGGCCCGCGGGCTGGTCGCGGCGGGCGTGACGCCGGGGGCACGCGTCGGATTGATGAGCCGCACCCGGTATGAGTGGACGCTGGTCGACTACGCGGTGTGGACGATCGGCGCCGTGACCGTTCCGGTGTACGACACGTCGAGCGCCGAACAGCTGGCCTGGATCCTCGCGGACTCGGGCGCGGTGGCTTGCGTGGTGGAGTTGGCCGACCACGCCGCGGCGCTGGCCGGCGTACGCGACGGGCTGCCGGAGCTCCGCCGGGTGTGGCAGATCGACTCCGGCGACCTGATCCAGCTGGCCGAGCAGGGTCGAATCGTTGACGACGAGGCCGTCGAACGCCGGCGTGCCGCGGTGTCGGGGGCGGACCCGGCCACGATCGTCTACACCAGCGGGACCACGGGCCGACCCAAGGGCTGTGTGCTGACGCACCGCAACATCCACCTCGACGTCGGCAACGCGATCGCGGCGCTGCCGGAGCTGTTCAACCGGACGGCGTCGACAGTCCTGTTTCTGCCGCTGGCGCACGCCTTCGCCAGGATGGTTCAGGTGGGGATGGTGCAGACCCGGGCGACGATGGTGCACAGCCCCAGCCCGCGTGGGGTGCTCGAGCAGCTGCGCCGGTACCGGCCGACGTTCGTCCTCGCGGTGCCGCGGGTGTTGGAGAAGGCGTACGACAGGGCGCGGCAGCAGGCCGCCGACCGGCATCGGGGGTGGCTGTTCGAGATCGCGGACCGGATGGCGGTGCGGTACAGCCGGGCGCTCGACACGCCGTCCGGACCCGGGATGGGCCTCCGGCTGCTCCGTCAGGTCCTCGACCTGCTGGTCTACCGGAGGCTGCGGGCCGCGTTCGGCGGCCGCTGCCGGGTCGCCGTCGTCGGTGGGGCTCCCCTCGGTGAGCGGCTCGGGCACTTCTTCCGGGGCGCTGGCCTAACCACCCTGGAGGGGTACGGGTTGACGGAAACATCCCCGGCGCTGGCGGTGAACCGGCCCTCGGCGATGCGCATCGGCACCGTCGGCCGGCCGCTGCCCGGCGTGGAGCTGGCCATCGCCGACGGCGGGGAGATTCTCGTCCGCAGCGACGTCGTGTTCCCCGGCTACTGGAACAACGCGGCCGCGACCAGCGAGACGTTCACCACCGACGGCTGGTTCCGCACCGGCGACCTGGGCAGCCTCGACGACGACGGCTACCTGCGGATCACCGGACGCACCAAGGAGATCATGGTGACCGCGGCGGGGAAGAACATCGCTCCCGCCCCCATCGAGGACCGGGTACGCGCACACCCGCTGGTCAGCCAGTCCATGTTGACCGGCGACGGCAAGCCGTACGTCGCCGCGCTGGTCACCATCGACCCGCAGGCGTGGTCCCGATGGCGCGACGCGCACGGTCACCCGCGCGCCTCGGTGGCGGAGCTGCGCGATGACCCCGCCCTGCGCGGCGAGATCCAGACCGCGATCGACCGGGCGAACCGATCGGTCTCCCACGCGGAGGCGATCAAGAGCTTCCGGATCCTGCCCGATGACTTCACCGAGGCCAACGGTGAGCTCACCCCCACGCTGAAGATCAGACGGGAGGTGGTGCAGCGGCATCGCGCCGCCGACATCGAGGCCCTCTACCGCGGTCACTGACCGTACGGGAGCGGCGTGACCGGGTCACCGGGTCGGGTCAGGATGCTTCCGGCCGGTCGCCGCCGTGCATCGCGGCGACCGCGGTCACCGGAAACAGGCAGGCGGCGTCCTGGTCGGCGGTGACCGCGGTCAGCACCGGATCGGTGCGGGCGCAGTCCGGCCGGGCCTGCGGGCAGCGGGTTCGGAATCGGCAGCCGTCGGGCGGATCGACCGGGCTGGGGATGTCCCCGCGCAGCACGATTCGCCGACGCTGCCGCTCGACCTGGGGGTCGGCCACCGGCACCGCGGACAGCAGGGCGGCGGTGTAGGGGTGGGCGGGCTGCTGGTAGATGCGGGCCGGGCTGCCGGTCTCGACGATGCGGCCCAGATACATGACGGCGATCCGGTCGCTCATGTGCTCGACGGCGGCAAGGTCGTGGGCGATGAACAGATATGTCAGTCCGAGGTCGCGTTGCAGGCCGCGCAGCAGGTTCATGATCTGCGCCTGGACGCTCAGGTCGAGCGAGGCGATCGGCTCGTCCAGGACGATCAGGTCCGGCTGCCCGGCCAGCGCGCGGGCGATGCCGACCCGCTGGCGTTGACCGCCGGACAGCTCGTGCGGGTGCCGCTCGGCGAGGTCGGCTCGCAGTCCGACCATGTCGAGCAGCTCGGCCACCCGGTGGCGCTGGGCGCTGCCCCGGTCGGCGAGCCGGTGCACGGTCAGCGGATCGGCGATGCTGTCGCCCACCGTACGGCGGGGGTCCAGGGACGCCTGCGGGTCCTGGAAGACCATGGCGACCCGCCGGCGCAGCGCACGCAGCCGGCGGCGGGACCAGCGGGTGACATCCTCGCCGGCCACCCGGACCCGCCCGGACGTCGGGTCGACCAGCCGCAGCAGCGCCAGGCCGGCGGTGGACTTGCCGCTGCCGGACTCGCCGACCAGTCCGAGGGTTTCGCCCCGGCGCAGCCGCAGGGAGATGCCGTCGACCGCCCGGACAGTGCCGCCGGGCGTCGGGAACCACACCTTCAGGTCGTCGAGTTCGGCGACGACGTCCGCCGGTTCGCGGTCCGTGCTCACGCGCCCTCCCGACTCGGGTAGAAGGTACGGACGACGTGCTCGGGGGAGACCGGGGTCAGCGGGGGCAGTTCGTGCTCGCAGCGCGCGTCGCCGCGGACCGGGCAGCGGGGCCAGAAGGCGCACCCGGCGGGCAGGTCGAGCGGGCTCGGCGGGGAGCCGGGGATGGCGACCAGGTCCTCCCCCGGATGGGCCGGGTCCGGCCGGGCGTCGAGCAGCGCCCGGGTGTACGGGTGGGCGGGCGCGGCGAAGAGCGGGTCGACGGGGGCCTGCTCGACGATCCGCCCGCCGTACATGACGGCGACGCGGTCGGCGATCCCGGCGACCACGCCCAGGTCGTGGGTGATCCAGACGACCGCCATGCCGTGCCGTTGCTGCAGGTCGGCGACGAGTTCGAGGATCTGGGCCTGGGTGGTGACGTCGAGCGCGGTGGTCGGCTCGTCGGCGATCAGCAGGTCCGGCTCGCAGGCCAGCGCCATGGCGATCACCACCCGCTGGCGCATGCCGCCGGAGAACTGGTGCGGGTACGCGTCGACGCGTGCGCCGGCCGACGGGATCCCGACCTGGTCGAGCAATTCGACGGCGCGACCGCGGGCGGCGCGGCGGGTCATGCCGAGGTGTTCCTCGCACGCCTCGGCGACCTGCCGGCCGACGGTCAGCACCGGGTTGAGCGAGGTCATCGGGTCCTGGAAGACGAAGCCGACGTGTCGTCCACGCAACCGGCGGCGGCGGTCGTCGGGCAGTCCGGTCAGTTCGGTGTCGTGCAGAAGGACCCGGCCGGTGACGCGGGCGGTGCGGGGCGCCAGGCCGGTGGCCGCGAGCACGCTCATGCTCTTGCCGCTGCCGGACTCGCCGACCAGGGCGAACGTCTCACCGGCCCGGACCTGCCAGTCGACGCCGGCGACGGCGCGGACCGGGCCCCGGCGGGTGCCGATGGTGACGGTGAGGTCCTCGACGGCGAGCACGGGCCGTTCGGTCATCCGACGCTCCTCCGCGCCTCGCTGACGGTGAGCTGGCGGGGGTCCAGGACGTCGCGCAGCGCGTCGCCGACCAGGTTGAAGGCGAGGACGGTGAGGAAGATCGCCGCGCCAGGGAACAGGCCCAGCCACCAGGCGTCGGTGACGAAGCCGCGCCCGTCGTAGAGCATCCGTCCCCAGGCCGGGGCGGGCGGCTGCACGCCGAGGCCGAGGAAGGAGAGCGCCGCCTCGGAGAGGATGGCGAAGGCCAGCGAGAGCGAGGTCTGCACGATCAGCGGCGCGGCGACGTTGGGCAGCACGTGGCGGCGCATGATGCGCAGGTCCGAGGCGCCGATGGAGACGGCGGCGCGGACGAAGACCTGCTCCCGGACGGAGAGCACGCTGGCGCGGGTGACCCGGGCGAAGATCGGGGTGTAGACGACGCCGATGGCGATCATGGCGGTGAGCAACCCCGGGCCGAGGACGGCGACGATGGCCACAGCCAGCAGCAGGACGGGGAACGCGAACAGCACGTCCATACCGCGCATGAGCACGTTGTCGACCCAGCCCCGGTAGTACCCGGCGAAGAGTCCGAGGCTCACCCCGGCGACCAGCGCGATACCGACGCTGATCACACCGACCTCGAGCGAGACGCGGGCGGCGATCAGCACCCGGCTGAGCACGTCGCGGCCCAGTTCGTCGGTCCCGAACGGGTGCGACCAGCTCGGTGGTTGCAGCATCTGCGCGACGTCGATGTCGTTGATCCCGGCCGGCGCCAGCCAGCGGCCGGCGACGCCCACCACGACCAGCACCAGCAGAATGACGGTGCCGGCGACGGCCGGCGGGTCGTGGCGCAGCGCCGACAGCGAGCGGCGCAGGCTGCCCCGGGGCTCGCCGCTCATCGGACCGTGATCCTCGGATCGAGGCGGGCATAGAGGATGTCCACCAGCAGGTTGACCAGCAGGAACAGCGCGGCCACCAGTAGCACCGCGCCCTGCAGCACGGGATAGTCGCGGGCCTGGACGGCGTCGTAGGTGAGCCGGCCCACGCCCGGCCAGGCGAAGAGCACCTCGATCACGATCACGCCGCCGAGCAGACTGGCGAGTTGGACGGCCACCACGGTGACGACCGGGATCAGGGCGTTGCGCAGCACGTGGCGCAGGATCACCACCCGGGCCCGCAGGCCCTTGGCGTCGGCGGTGCGCACGTAGTCCTCGGCGAGCGCCTCCAGCACGGAGGAGCGGATGAACCGGGTGAGGATGGAGGCGGTGACCAGCCCGATCGTGACGGCGGGCAGGGCCACGTGGCTCGCCCACGCGCCGGGGTCCTCGGTGAGGGCCACGTAGCCCGAGGGCGGTAGCCAGCCGAGGACACCGGCGAAGAGCAGGATCCCCATGATGCCCATCCAGAAGTCCGGCACCGAGACACCGAACTGGCTGAACACCCGGGCGGCGTGGTCGACGACCGAACCGTTGCGGACGGCGGAGAGCACGCCGAGGGGGAAGGCCACCAGCAGCGCGAACACGACCGCGGTGACCGCCAGCGACAGGGTGGCCGGAAGCCGCTCCAGCACGATCGTGGTGACCGGCTGGCCGCTGCGGAAGCTGACCCCGAGGTCGCCGGTCAACGCATGGCCGAGATAGCTGACGTACTGCACCGGCAGCGGCTGGTCGAGCCCGGCACGGGCCCGCAGCGCCGCGTAGGTCTGCGGGTCGAAGCGGGTCCCGAGGGACACCCGCACGGGGTCACCCGGGACCAGCTGCAACAGCAGGAACACGACCAGGGTCACCCCGAGCAGCACGACCGCGGACTGGAGTACGCGACGAAGGATGAAGCGTGCCATCTCGGGTCGTCAGCTCACTTGGCGAGGGCCACGTCGCGGAACCGGATCGCCCGGTCGGTGCGTACCTCGTAGCCGGACACCTTCTTCGACCAGCCCTGCACCACGTCCGGGTTGTAGAGGTAGATGTAGCTGGCGTCATCGACGATCTGCTTGGCCGCCTGGTCGTACTCCTGCTTGCGGGCCGCCTGGTCGGTCTCGGTGCGGGCCTGGTCGAGCAGCTTGTCCACGGCCGGGTTGCTGTACTTGTGGAAGTTGAAGGTGCCGCCGGTGTGGTGCTGGGCGTAGTAGAACTCGTCCGGGTCGATGTTGCCCAGCCAGCCGAGCATGAACGAGTCGAAGTTCCCCTTGCCCTGCTCGTCGAGCCACTGCGCGAAGTCCAGCGTACGGATCTTGACGGTGATGCCGACGTCCTTGAGCTGGGCGGCGATGACCTGCGCCGCGGTGACGGTCTCGGGGTACTCGCTGGTCACCATCAGGTCCATGGTGAGGCCGTTGACGCCGGCCTGCGCGAGCAGCTGCTTGGCCTTGGCCGGATCGTGGGTGTAGGGCGCGTAGTCGTAGTAGTAGGCGCTGTTCTTCGGGATCGCGGTCTGGTTCACCGTCGCCAGCCCGAACTTGGCGGCCTTGGTGATCGCCTCGCGGTCCAGGGCGAAGGCGATGGCGCGGCGCACGTTGACGTCGCGGTACGGCTTGCGGGCCTGGTTCAGCGCCAGGTACCAGTAGTCGCTGGACGGCGCCGACTTGACGGTGAGCTCACCGCTGTCCTTCAGCGACGGGACCTGCTGGGGCGGCAGGTTGTCGGTCCACTGGACCTGACCGCTCTGCAGGTTCTGCAGCGCCACGGTCGGGTCCTTGACGAAGGTGTAGGTGACCCCGTCCAGCTTCGGCTTGGTCCCCCAGTACGTGTCGTTGCGGACCAGCTTGATGCTGTCGCCGGAGGTGTAGCTGCCCACCTTGAACGGCCCGCTGCCGACCGGTTTGGTCTTGACCTCGCCGGATTCCACGTTGGCCTTGTCGACGATCGCGACGCCCTTGAACCCGCCGAGGTTGGCCAACAGGTTCGGGGTGGGCGCGTTCAGGGTGATGACGACGGTGGTCGGGTCCTTCGCGGTCACCGACTTCACGGTGGCGAACTTGTACGCCGTGTTCAGCTTCTGCGTGATGATCCGGTTGAAGGAATAGACCACGTCCTCGGCGTCCAGCGGCGTGCCGTCGGAGAACTTCACCCCGTCGCGGAGGGTGAAGGTCCAGGTCAGTTGATCGTCACTGGTGGTCCAGCCGGTCGCCAGGGACGGCACCATCTTCAGGTTCGCGTCCGGCTCGACCAGGGTGTCGTAGACGTTCTCGAGCACCTCGAAGCTGTAGTAGGCGGAGGTCTTGTGCGGATCCAACTGGTCGGGCTCACCGCCGATGGCGGCGGTGAGGACGCCCCCGGTCGCGCCGCCCGAGCCGCCGTCCCCGACGTCCACACTCTTGCCGGCGGTGCATCCGGTCAGCACGCCGACGGTGAGAGCGAGCACGGCACTGATCAGGCTGGTTCTGCTCCTGGACACGGTCCCCCCTATGACACGCCATGGCAAATGAACGATTTTGGCGAGTCTTGTCGCCGGGCGAGACGATGTCAACGAATTACGTGGAATTGCCGGCTGTCGCAAATGGAGCCATGCACCGCCCTCGTTCGCCGGTCCCACCGGCCCGTATACCCTGGCCTATCACGGGAGCCGCGACGACGTCCACCCCCTCGGGACCGTCGGAAGATCCACAGTGGCCGGTCAGTGGGCGTCCTGACTGCGGCCGAGGGCGTCGATGTGCCCCCACCGTCCGGGGATGTTCTGGAGTTCCACCCGCCCCAACTCGGCGGGGATCATCGGATCGATGAAGAGCCGCTCGGCCTCGGGTTCGAGGCCGAGGATCACTCGGAGCAGCAGCAGCGGCGTGCCTGCGGACCACGCCTGAGGGCTGCACGCCGTGGGGTACTCGACCGGGTACCTGGTGCGCGTCCGCTCGTACCCGGCGAAGGCTTCCGGAAGGCGACCCTGGAAGTACTGGGCGGCGTCGAACATCGCATGGGCGATGACGGCGGCCTCGCGTCGGAACCCGTAGCGCGCCAGTCCCCAGGCGATGATGGAGTTGTCGAACGGCCAGACGGTGCCGACGTGGTAGCCGATGGGGTTGTACCTGCCGCTGCCCTTGGCCAGGGTCCGCACGCCCCAGCCGGAGAAGAGGCGCGGGCCGAGGAGGTGTTCGGCCAACTTCGGCGCGAGCGAGTCGTCGACGATGCCGCTCCACAACAGGTGGCCCATGTTCGACGAGAGCGCGTCGACCTGACCGCCCTCGGCATCGAGGGCGAGCGCGAAGTACTCGCCCTCGCTGACCCAGAAGTCCCGGTTGAACCGGGCCTTGAGCTCGGCCGCCTCGCGTTCGAGGCGGTTGGCGTACTCGGAGTCGTTCCAGAAGTGCCTGGCCAGCCGTGCGCCGCGCACCTTGGCGTCGTAGGCGTAGCCCTGCAACTCGCAGGTCGCGCGGGGAAACGGGGGCAGCCGGCCCTCGTGGTAGGAGATCGAATCCCAGGAGTCCTTCCAGCACTGGTTGACCAGGCCGGTCTCCGGGTTGCGCGTCTCGTACCAGATGTATCCGGTGTCGAGCAGGTCACCGTACTCGTCGATCCAGTTGAGCGCGGCCCGGGCCTGGAACTCCAACCCCCGTACGAGGGTGGCGTCGCCGCTCCAGCGCTCGTACTCGTCGAGGAGAATCACGAAGAGCGGGGTCGTGTCGGCCGCGCCGAAGTACGGACTGTGTGGTTGCTCCTCGAACCCGGCGGATTCTCCGTAGCGGATCTCGTGGAGGATCTTCCCGGGTTCCTCGTCCTGGAAATCGTCCAGCCGGCCGCCCTGGCCCATGGCCAACGCGCTGAGGGTCGCCGACACCAGCTGCGGCGTGAACGGCAGCACCTGCAGGCAGGTGATCATGCTGTCCCGACCGAACAGCGTCATGAACCAGGGCAGCCCGGCTGCCACCAACTCCGTCTGGGTGGACAGCGCGGTGTACCGCAGTGCCGCCAGATCGATCAGACTGCGCCGGTAGGTCGCCGTGAGCTGGGGATATTCACAGACCAGGGTGGGGGCGGCGGCCAGCCACTCGTCCAGCGCGCGCTGCAACGTGTCCGCCGACCGCGCGTGCCCGACCCGGATGCTCTCTCGGAAGTCCCGGTTCCCGGCGCCCAGGATGCGCGTCTCGACGTTCAGAGTGGTCTGCCACTCCCCGTCGGGCGGCACGGAGATCCGGAAGGTCATACCGCAGGGATCGATCGAGGCCGGCTGCGAGTTGCTGATCACCGTTTCCCGGTGGTACGAGCCCCGGCGGTACCGCAGGCGTAACCGCCCCTCCTCGACGATCGTCTCCACCGGCTGCTTCTTGGGCTGCGGGTTCTTGATCTCGAAGATGTCCGCGAAGTCGCTGCCCATTTCGACGCGGACCACCAGCTGCGCGGCAACCTCGTCGTGGTTGAGGACCGACAGCTCCTCCCTGAAGCTGTTCCCGATCGTGCGATGCCGGATGACCGACACCTTGGCGTCGACATAGTGGGTGGGCTCGCCCGGAACCAGGAAGTACCGGTTCTCGAAGTAGCGAAGATCGTCGACGGACAGCGGGCTCAGCCGCTGCCCGTCGAGCGTCAGCCGCCACGTCGACAGGAAGCGGGTGTCGTAGGAGAAGAGGCCCGTGGGATACGTCGGGGACGGATCCATGTCCCCGGTGTCGTTACTGACCAGGAAGGTGTTCCCGTCGAGGATGCTGAGGTGGTTTCTCATCGCCGTCGGGACCGCCTCTCTGCAGAGTGGCATCCATCCGCGCACGCCAGGCGGCACCGTGCGGGCAACGGCGACGGGCAGCCTCCCTCGGGTCGGTGTGGCCCGCCCTCGTGGGGAAGGTCAGCCGGAGTGCGTTGATGACCCCGGGGTCCCCGACCAGTGCGGCATCGTTGCGCCACAGCACCGCGACAAGGCGGGTCGTGCCGGAGATCAGCCGCTCGAAGACCTCGCGGGTGGTGATGAGCACGGCGTCGGCCGGGACGTTCTCGCGACTGACGCGGATGGTCGGCCCACGCATGTCGATGAACCAGTGTTCGGTGACGTCCCCGCTGAGGAGGTCGGCACGCACTGTCCCCCGCAGCGAGTACGGGAGCGTCGACGTGGCTCGGTCTTGCAGGGACGCGAAGTAGGACTCAGTCATCGACCTGCTCCCCCACGGCCGGTGCTTCCGATACACAGCGTAGGCGTCCCCGTGGCACGGTGGCCGGGTGTCGGCGAGATCCGCGGCGGGGAGGTTGGGATGAGGCGGACCCGGCCGGGTGGGGTGGACCCATCCGCCACGCAGGTGGCGGGACCATGGTCGGGCCGCCACCTCGGTGCGGCTGCCGAGTCTCGGCGGACCGATGTCGGCTGGACCAGCGAGATCGAGCGGCCCGGCGCCGGGTGACCTGGTGGAGCTGCGGGTGAACGGGGTGCTCCGCCGCGGCGGCTGTTGGACCGGCCGCTCGTGCACCAGGTCGCGGGGGGGGATTTCTACCGGCCGCTGCCCTCCTGCGCAGATGTCCAGAGCGCGGGCTGCCCCTGGACGCGGGGCCGCCGCCGTTCACGATGATGAGCCACCGCCACCACGCAGCGACAGCGGCTCCGGCGGGTGCCGCCGGGCACGGGCCGCGTCGGAGATGGCGACGCCGGCGAGCACGGCGGTGGCCGCGACGCTGGACAGCAGCGGCGGAAGGTGCAGCGTGCCGGGGATCGCGGCGGCCAACGCGAGCAGGCCGATCATCCGGCTACGGGACACGCGGGCGAAGACCGTGTATTCGAAAGCGGCCCGCCCGGCCAGGAACAGTGCGGGCCCGCCGAGGACGACGGCGCCCCAGGCCGGCCGGCTGTGCCCGAGTGGGTGAGCGATGACGAGTTCGATGCCGACGGAGGTGACGACGATGCCGGCCACCATGGCCAGATGGGTGTGGAATGCGGACCGGGCTCGGCGGGCGGGATCGGGGGCAGCTGCGATGGCTGCGGACAGCAGCTCCCCGGCGCGGTAGATGTAGATCCGCCACAGCAGCACGATGGTGGTGACCGACACGAGGAACGCTGGGGTGTGGTCAGCCGCGAAGCCGGCGCCGCGAAGCGTCACTCCACTCACCAGGATCAGCTCGCCCAGCGCGATGATGAAGAACTGCCGGTACCGTTCGGCCAGGTGTTCGGCCACGCTGGGTAGCTGTGCTGTCGGCGTCCGGCCGATCCCCGGCGTGGGATGGCGGAGCACGTACGCGGCGTAGTCCAAGGCCACCGCGAGGGTCCACAGCACCCCGCGCGCCGTACCGTGCGCGAGCGCTCCAGCGATCCACGGCAGCGCGGACACGCCGAACCAGAACAGCCCCCGCAGCGTGCTGCGTTGCAGCTCGTGACCCCGTAGCGCGATCACGAGGAAGAGGTCACGGCCGATGTGGACGGCGACGTACGCGCCCGCGAAGACCAGGCCGCCGTCGCCGAACGCGTCCGGCAGCGCGACTGCCATCACCAGAGCGCCGACCATTATCGCGAGGGTCAGCGCCTGGATCGCGGGCCGGTGCGGGTCGAACAACTCGGTTATCCACGCCGTGGTGAACCAGACCCACCATACGGCCAGCAACAACAGCAGCGCCTGGAAGGCACCACTCCACGTGAGTCGCTGAATCAGGGCGTACGAGAGCTGCGCGAGCGCGAAGACAAAGGCCAGATCGAAGAAGAGTTCCAGGAACGTCGCCCGGGTCTCCTCGGGCCTGCGCAACAGCCCACTCGCCCTGCTGGTCGTCATGCCTCGCCTGTTCTGCCGATTCCCGCCCCGGGCAGAAGCAGTAATACCACGCCTACCGCATCTTCCACCGCAAATCCGAGGGCCGTCCCGGGCTCGACGCGACGCCGGCCCACCGGCTGTGGGCCTGCGCGCCCCACGGGGCCGGCACGGCGCGGCGCAGTGGTCGAGCCGTCAGCTGAGAC
This sequence comes from Micromonospora mangrovicola, assembly GCF_047200535.1. Classification (NCBI taxonomy): domain Bacteria; kingdom Bacillati; phylum Actinomycetota; class Actinomycetes; order Micromonosporales; family Micromonosporaceae; genus Micromonospora; species Micromonospora mangrovicola. The sequence continues at coordinate 52,483 of NZ_JBJZOG010000010.1, forward strand.
CTTGATGGGCGGCCCACAGCGCACCGGCGCGGCTGGCAGCCCGCCCGACCAGGGCCACCAATTCGGGCGTGTCGGGCACCGGGAACGAGACGTACGCGCCGCGGCCGCCCCCGGTCGGCCGGCCGTATGCCTTCACCGCGAGGCGCCCGTCCGGGAGAAGCCGGACGTTGAGTGTCGTCAGCGTGAACTCCTCACCGCGTCGGGTGTCGGTCCAGCGGAACTCTTCCGGGATCGTGACGTTGATCGCCAGGGCGCTCACGTCGGGGAGCACGTCGCTGCTCATGGAGGCATCCTCGCACGCGGGTCGACGCCCACTCGTTCCGCTGGCCAGGATCTCGCCCACGGTCTCTGGTGTCTGATCGTCCTCAGGGGCGGAGAGCGGCGTCGAGATCGCGGATGAGTTCTCCCACGCGCCCACCTCGGGGCGGCGCGGCGGGCAGACGGCCGAGCACGGCGGTGACCGCTGCTGGTGCGTGGTGAAGCGCCCAGTCAAGAGTCCCCACAGTGACACGCTGACCCGCTCCGGAGGCCAACTCCTCCGCTCGTGCCGCATGCGCTGCCGCACCGAGAATGTGTTTCACCTGGTGGGCGTCGGCGAGGGGGTGGAGGTACGCGGCGGCGGCTGCGTGGCTTGCCGCCCGTGCCGCCTGGACCGCGGCTGGTGAAGCGGCTTCCTGCGCCGCTCGGTACGCTGCCCACGCGCGCTGGCGCAGCGCGGCCGTGCGCCGGCCGCCCTCGGCGAAGGCGTGTGCCGCATCGATGGCGTCGCGAGGGCGCGTGTCGGCAGGATGGCCCTGCTCGAAGATCGACACTGCTCTACGCGCGCAATCAGCCGCGTAACCCGCGATCTCGCGAAGTTCGTGTTCGCTCAGCTCAATCGTGTCTGACTCGGTCCGCACGGCTCAATCCTGCCGCGGCTCGCTGATCGACATGGCCCTCGGCCGCGCCACGGGCTCGGTCGTGCCGGGTTCAGGTTCGGCTCTGGCAGGCTGTTTTCTGTGCCGGATCGTCTGCTCGATGATGAGAGCTTGGAATCGTCCGCAGTGGTGGTCAACTCGACGATGAACCGGGAACGCCAGCTCTCCGGGGTGAACAGCTACACGCGGGAGCTCGGGTTCAACCCGGTCGAGTGGCTCATCGGCCGCATCCGGCATTCCCACGCCGTCGAGCGCAAGCAGCCAACGATCGGCTGGCTGGATCTGTGTTGCGGGACCGGCCGATGCCTCCGGCAAGCCGCGGACGTGCTCGCGCGTGACGGACTCGATCAGCTCGTCACGATCGTCGGCGTGGATCTCGTCGACTTCTTCGATCCCGTGCCCGTCCAGCACACGGCGTTGCAGCTGACCTGTGCCTCCATCACGTCCTGGTCGCCACCGCGCCGATTCGACCTCATCACCTGCGTCCACGGACTGCACTACATCGGCGACAAGCTCGCGGTGCTGACCCGCATCGCCGGCTGGCTGGTCGAGGACGGCCAGTTGAGCGCCGACCTCGACCTGAACAGCATCCGCCTCGCCGATGGCCGGCCCGCCGGCCGGAGACTCGCCACCGCACTACGCGGGGCGGGCTTCACCATCGACACCCGCCGCCGGCGAATCGGGCGGAACGGGCCCGGTGTCGTGTCACTGCCGTACACCTACCTCGGCGCCGACGACCGTGCCGGACCCAACTACACCGGCCAGCCGGCGGTCCACTCCTACTACACCGAAACACGCCGGCCTTAGGGCAGGTCGATGCCGGCCATCACCCCTCGCGGCTCGCGCCGGTGGGAACGTCCCGGCTTGCCGAGCCGGCAGGCTTGCCCTCCCCCGGCCCGGCTCTGGACGTGTACCGGCGCTCTCCTGCCTCGTTGCCATCGACCGTTCCACCCACAGGATGCCGGTCGCCGCCGCCCGGTGACACCCGCGGCCAGTGGCGTGGGCCATACCGCCGCGATGTCACAAGGGTCGGGTCGCCGGCATCTCCTTGTCGTAGGGCCGCGCGAACGATCCGCGCGGCACACAGCCGTACGAGCCGGAGCTTGGTCGTGAAGGAGCACAACACACATCAGCAGATCGCGTCGCTCAATGGCGCGACCAAGGGAATCGGCGGCTTCCTCGTCAACACCACCACCGTCGACGTCTGCACCACGGGCATCAACCACCGCGCCGGGTACCGCTGGTCGCGGTACACGCGGCGAGGCTGGGCACGGACCGACCGGCGGGTCCGTCCGCGAGGACGGGCCGTCGCCCCGGCAGCGGTCAGGCGGTCAGGGCCGACCACCTGGCCGGCTCAGCCTGACGACCCGACCGACGGGAATCGCCGACAACCCGCAAGGAGATCCTCATGAACCTCACGCTGCACCTCGCACTGTGGATCATCGCTGGACTGCTGGCCGCGGTCCTCCTGGTCAGTACCGCCAAGATGTTTGTGCCGCGGGAGAAGATCGCTTCCCTGGGCCACGGCGCGGAATGGGTTCTGGACTTCAGCCCCGGTGCCCTCAGGGCCATCGGCGCCCTCGAGTTCCTGGCTGCGGTGGGCCTGATCCTGCCCGCTGTACTCGACATCGCGCCGGTTCTGGTGCCCGTGACTGCCACCTGCGTGGCGTTGCTCTTCGTCGGCGCGGCGACCATGCGTCTCCGCCGTGGCGAGCAGGTGACAGTCGTGCCCGACCTGGTCTATCTCGTCATGGCCACTTTCGTGGCGTGGGGCCGCTTCGGCCCCGAGTCCTTCACCGGCTGACCCGGCGCGGCGTCCGGCCGCCCCGGCCGGATGCGTTCCACACCCTGACGCTGGTCCGGGACCCGCGTCGGCGCGCCCGGCCGTCGTTCGAGGCGGACAGCTCGCTGCGGTTCTTCGCCCGGCATCTGAGCGGACACGCGATCGCAAGTGCCCGACGCGCTGGCCGGTTCCCGGCCAGCGCGTTCGGGCCGGACTGTTCGGCATGGCCGGGTCGACGCGGCCACGGGAGTTCGTTACCGCCGACAAGGCCTGCATGTCATCGGCGGCCGACCTGCGACGAGCACTTCGACTTCTTCGGACTCGCTGCTGTCCGGCGGGACCGCCGCCAAGGTCAATCGCGGACTGGTCTGCTTTCCCCGCGTTTTCGCGCCCAGCGGACGATCAGGGGAGGAGAACCTTTCCCCTCCATTTTCAAGGTATAGCGCACCGGGGGGCTTGCGGCAAGACCCGGGTCGTGCCGCAGAATCACCGGCCGAGCCAAAAGCCCGCAGAAATGGAAATCGCGAAACGCGAGGACCGCAAGCCGCATCGGATCAGAATTGATGAATTGAATGACTGTCAGCGTGTTTGACCTTCCCGACAACCTCACCGCCAAGGCCGATCCGACGCTGATCGCTGGCGACGAGCAGCACTTCGCGGCAATGGCGGAGAGCCTCGAGCAGTTGTTCGCCGACCTCTCCGACCGCCTCGACGCCACCCGCAAGGCCGCCGGCGGCAAGGGCCGGCAGGCGCTGGACCGGGACCAGGAGATCCGCCGGCTGACCGCTCGCCTGCGCGCACTGCGTCGCTTCGGTCTGGACCTGTGCCTCGGACGCATGGTCAGCGCGGACGACCCCGAGCCCGTGTACGTCGGACGACGTGGCCTCACGGACAGCGCGGGTCGCCGGCTGCTGCTCGACTGGCGCTCCCCCGCGGCCGAGCCGTTCTTCGGGGCGACCCACGCCAACCCGATGGGTCTGGCGAGCCGCCGCAGGTATCGCTGGACCCGCGGCCTGATCAGCGACTACTGGGACGAGGTGTTCAGCTCGGACGGATTTGACGGGCACGTCGCGCTCGACGACCAGTCCGCCTTCATCGCCAGCCTGGCCAGCAGCCGGTCGACCCGGATGCGGGACGTGCTCGGCACCATCCAGGCCGACCAGGACGCTGTCATCCGCGCGGGATCCCGCGGCGCACTCGTCGTCGACGGCGGTCCTGGTACGGGGAAGACCGTCGTCGCGCTGCACCGCACCGCCTACCTCCTCTACTCCGACCCTCGCCTCGGTCACCGCCGGGGCGGCGTGCTGTTCGTCGGTCCGCACCAGCCCTACCTGGCCTACGTCGCCGACGTCCTCCCCAGCCTCGGAGAGGAGGACGTACAGACCTGCACCCTGCGGGACCTCGTCCCCGAGGGAGCCGCGGCAACGGCCGAGACCGACCCGGACGTGGCCCGCCTGAAGTCGTCCGCGAACCTGGTGAAGGCGATCGACACGGCCGTCAGGTTCTACGAGGAGCCGCCCGGCAAGGGGATGACGGTCACGACCGGCGACTCCGACAGCTGGCTGAGCGCCGACGACTGGGCCGAGGCGTTCGAGGCGCCGGGGCCCGGCACCCCGCACAACGAGGCGCGTGACGAGATCTGGGAGGAGCTGCTCACCATCCTGCTGAGCAAGTACGACGGCGATGAGCCGGATGACCTGGTCCGCGGGTCGCTGCTGCGGAACAGGGAGCTGCTCACGACCTTCCACCGCGCCTGGCCGCTGCTCGACGCGGCCGACGTCGTCGGAGACCTCTGGTCGGTCCCCGCCTACCTGCGAAAATGCGCTCCCTGGCTCAGCCCAGACGAGGTCCGGAAGCTGCAGCGCGGCGACGCCCGCGCGTGGACGGTGTCCGACCTGCCACTCCTGGACTCGGCGCGGCAGCGGCTCGGCGACCCGGAGGCGTCACGGCGCACGCGCCGGCACGAGGCCGCTGTCGCCGCCGAACGCGCGCGCATGACCACCGTCGTCGACGACCTGATCGAGGCCGATGCCTATGACGACGGTGAAGGTGTGCTGACGATGCTGCGCGGGCAGGACATGCGGGACGCCCTGGTCGACGAGACCGCACTGCCCGACACCGACGCGGACCGACTCGCCGGCCCGTTCGCGCACATCGTCGTGGACGAGGCCCAGGAGCTGACCGACGCGGAGTGGCAGATGTTGCTGCTCCGCTGCCCGTCCCGCAGCTTCACCATCGTCGGGGATCGCGCCCAGGCCAGGCACGGGTTCACGGAGTCGTGGCAGGAACGGCTCGAGCGGATCGGGCTCGATCGGATCAACCTGGCCTCCCTCACCATCAACTACCGGACGCCGGAAGAGGTCATGTCGGAAGCCGAGCCGGTCATCCGGGCCGTCCTCCCGGACGCCAACGTACCGACCTCCATCCGCAGCGGCGGCGTCCCGGTGGTACGCGGGTCCGCTGCTGATCTGGGCTCGATCCTCGACACCTGGCTCGCCGCGCACACGGAAGGGATCGCGTGCGTCATCGGCGATCCCACCTTCCGGGCGACGTCCCGCGTCCGGTCACTGCCCCCGGAACTGTCCAAGGGGCTCGAGTTCGACCTGGTCGTCCTCATCGACCCGGAGAATTTCGGCAGCGGCATCGAAGCGGCGGTTGACCGCTATGTCGCGATGACCCGGGCGACCCAGCAACTCGTCATCCTCACGACCTCTTGACGAAGTGCCGGCGGTGAAGCCGCCGCCGGGGCACCCGCAGTGGCGCGGGCAGGTCGCCGTCGGGCGTTTGCTCGACGCCGACACGGGAAGCCGATTCGCAGTGGCGCGAGGACTCGCCCGCGCCACCGCATCAAGGAGGTCGACATGGGTGGCCGAGAACAACTGCACGAGCTGCGGCAGAAGGCCCACAACGCGGGCATCCAGGGCAACTCGAAGATGACCGAGGACCAACTGCGCGACGCACTGCGCAGGGTCGACCAGGGCGAGCAGCCACAGATGGCCAAGCAGCAGGCCAGGCGCTGACGCGTAACGGGCGTGGGCACCGTGCGCGGTGCTCACGCCCGCCCCGCGCGGGGGAGCAGCAGGGACCGCCGCGGGAGGCGGGACGTTCGCCTGTTGGGGCCTCGCCGGCGGGACGCGCAACGATGTTGTGACCCCGTGACCGAGCCGCTGGCGCCTCCCGCCATGAATCTCCCGCCCGCGTCCGCCAGTCCGCTGGTTGCCGGTCCTGCGGGCTCGCACCGCCGGCGCGCCGGAACGCGCACCGCCTCACGGCATCGCCCACTACCTCGCCGAGCCGTCGAGCGCCTGCAGGAAGGCGCGCCTGATGGCGGGCAGCGTGGGCAGGGCCGGCGCGGTGCCGGGTACCCGCCCCACGGTGGCGGCGTCACGGATGGCGCCGACGGCGACCAGGACGATCTCCCGGAAATCCGCCCGGGCGCGGTAGCTCGGCAGGGCGTGGTGGGCGACCGCCACGATCCGGTCGGTCACGGCGACGAGGGTCGCGGCGGTTTTGGCGGCGGTGTCCGGATGGGTGCGACCGAGGGCGAGGAGTTCGGCGAGAACGGCGGAGGCCGGCAGGTGGTACGCCTCCCACAGCCCGTCGATGAGCCGCCCGGCCCGTTCGCGTTCGTCCGCGCCGGGCAATGGTCGGATCGCCTGGTCGAGGAGCCGGTCTGCCAGCCGGTTGATCGCCGCGTCGACGAGGGCCGCCTTGGTCGGGAAGTAGTGCTGCTGTGCGCCCTGGCTGACCCCGGCGAGCTCGGCCACGCCGCGGGTGGTGGTGGCCGCGAAACCTACGCTGGCCAGGCTCTGCAGGGTGGCTTCCAGCAGCGCGTCGACGACCTGTCCGCGCCGTACCGCCCGCCCTCCGACAATCGTCTCCATGGTGTGCATGCTCGGCGCTCGCGCGCCGGATCTCAAGTCAGCTGACTTGGCAAGTCGGCTGACCTGGTTCTAGGGTGCTGCTCGCGGCAGCAGCCGGAGCCAGCCACCTCGGAGGACCAGCATGACCGACACGGCCCGCCAGTCCGCCGACGCCGCCGACCCGACCGGGACCGGTGCCCCGGCCGCGGCTTCGACCGGCGCGGGCCTGGCGCCCACCGGTGTCGGGCTGAGCCGTCTGCAGCACATCTACCGGGAAGGGATGCTCGGGCGGCGACCGGTCGTACCGACCGACTTCGCCGAGTTGGAGCGACGGGCACGCCGGGCCAGCAGCCGGATCGCCTGGGCGTACGTCGCCGGAGGCGCCGGCGAGGGACGCACGATGCGACGGAACAGGGCCGCCTTCGACCGCTGGGCGATCGTCCCCAGGATGGCGGCCGGCGCGGTCGATCGGGACCTGTCGGTCGACCTGCTCGGCAGCCGCCACACCAGCCCCGTCCTGCTCGCCCCGGTCGGGGCCGGCGCCCTGATGGGCCGGGACAGCGACCTGTCCATCGCCCGCGCCGCGGCCGCCACCGGCACCGGATACGTCTTCTCCAACCAGGGCTGCAACACGATGGAGGAGTGCGCCGCCGCGATGGGTGACACCCAGCGCTGGGTCCAGCTCTACTGGAGCAAGGATGAGGGCCTCGTGGACAGCCTGATCCAGCGGGCCGAATCGATCGGGGCCGGCGCCCTCGTGGTCACCCTGGACACCACCGTGCTCGGCTGGCGACCGCAGGACCTCAACCTCGGCTCGCTGCCGTTCACCCGCGGCGTGGGCATCGCCCAGTACACCTCGGATCCCCGCTTCGGCGCCATCGTCGCCGACCGGGTGGCCGCGCCGGCCACGAAGCAGGACGTCCGGGTCACCCTGAGCGCCGTACGCGCCCTGCTCGCGATGACCCGCAACCACCCAGGGCGCTTCTGGCGCAACCTGCGCTCCCCTCTCCCCCGCGCCTCGGTGGAGACGTTCCTGGACATCTACTCCAACCCGGGGCTGTCCTGGCGGCATCTGGAGACCCTGCGGGAACGCACCCGACTGCCGGTGGTACTCAAGGGCATCCTGCACCCCGACGACGCACGCCGCGCGCTCGACCTGGGGGCGGACGCAATCGTGGTGTCCAATCACGGCGGCCGGCAGGTCGACAACGCCGTCGCGTCGCTCGACGCCCTGGTCACCATCCGCGACGAGATCGGCCCGGAGCCGACGCTGCTGCTCGACAGCGGCATCCGTACCGGAGCGGACGTCTTCGTCGCGCTCGCCCTCGGCGCCGACGCCGTCCTGCTCGGCCGGCCCCACCTGTACGGGCTCGCGCTCGCCGGACAGCGCGGCGTGGAGGACGTCATCCGCAACGTCATGGCCGAACTCGACCTCACCATGGCGCTCACCGGCACCCGGGACATCCCCGCCATCACCCGCGACCTGATCTCCGCCGCGCCCTCCGCCTGACCCTACCGGCCGGGCCGCGGCCCGGCCGAAGACCGTTCGACCGATGTCGACAGCCTGTCGATCACCTGGTCCTGCCCCATCTCGGGTGGCACGAACCGGACAGTGTGCGCGACTTCGACCCGTGCGGGAGACGAGACTTCACCGAGCGTGCCTGCGGCGCCTACTCGGCGTGCCAGCTCAACCCCGGCATCCACCGCACGGCTGATGTTTGGCAGGCTGCTCGGAGCGCCCGCCATGGCCGAGACGGCAGTACAACATCGCCGAATCGGGTAAGGAGAAGCGGCGGACGCGGCCGCGTGGGGACGGCCTGACGCACAGCGAAAGGAGACCGACCCGTTGCTCTCGCATGGCGCAACCGCTCGTAACCTCGGCTACCAGCCCGCCCTGGACGGCGTCCGCGCCTTGGCGATCATCGGCGTGCTGCTGCTGCACCTCAGCCTCTGGGGCGCCGTGCCGCACGTCGTCCGCGGTGGTCACCTGGGCGTCGCCGTGTTCTTCGTGCTCTCCGGGTACCTGATCACGACGCTGCTGATGGACGAGCACGCCCGGACCGACACGGTGGACATGCCCGCGTTCTACGCGCGCCGGGCCGCCCGGTTGCTGCCGGCGCTGCTGTTGCTGCTCGTGGTCCACGCCCTCGTCTGGGGTACGCAGCAGCCGTCCTGGACCATCGCCCTCCAGATCGCGGTGGGCCTCTTCTACCTCACGAGCCTGGTGCACCCGGTGATCTTCGACGCCGGCGGGCTCGGCTGGACCTGGTCGCTCTCCGTCGAGGAACACTTCTACCTGTTCTGGCCCGCGGCGCTGCGGCGCGCCCTCACCGAGCCGCGGGGGCGGACCATCGCCATGTGGTGCTGCGGGGCGATGATCGCCGTCGCCGTCACGCTGCGCGCGCTGCTGAACGACTCCGCCACCTGGCACGACTTCGTCTACTACTCGACGCCCGCGCGGATGGACGCGCTGGCGGTCGGATGCCTGGCGGCGCTGGCCACGCACGGGCGCCGGCTGGCCGTACCGGTGCCGCTGACCTGGGCCGCCCTCGGCTTCATGGTGGTCTCCTACTTCGTGCCGGCGTTCAGCCAGGGGACGACCGTGATGAACCTGATCGGGCTGCCCCTGCTGTCGGTGGCGACCGTGGTGCTCATCCTCGGCCTCGTCGGGCGGCCCGACTGCGGGCCCGCGCGCCTGCTCGCGACCCGGCCCCTCGTACACATCGGCAAGATCTCCTACGGGCTGTACCTGTGGAACATGCTGGCCGGCCAGACCATGCGGATGATGTTCGGTGATTCGCGGACCGGTTGGCTCGGGACGATCCTCGGTCTCGCGCTGACCGTCGTGGCCGTCGAACTGTCGTACTGGGGCCTGGAGCGACCCGCGCTGCGGTGGGCCCGGCACCGGCTCGCGGCGCGGCGGCGGCCGGCGCACCGGGTGGTCCTACCGAGGCAGCTCGGCGCGGAGCAACGGACGCCGCAACCGGCCGTCGAGCCGGCGACAATCGGTGCCGGCCGGTCCTGACCGCGTGACCGCCGAGGTTCACCGGCTCGGGGTCGGGGACTCGAACGCGGGCGGGCGCCCACCGCGGGAACCCTTGCCGGCCAGCACCAGCACCGGCCGACCCCGAACGGCCCACCCGGATACGGCGCAACACGGGGATGAACTGCGGGCTGTCACCACGATGCCCGGCGGTCACCACCAAGGTGGCCACGAGGTCTCCGATCACCGCCACGCCGTGACCTCGACGCAGCCAGCCTGCCTTTCGAACACGCCTCAGTAGAGGAACTTCCAGGGGCGCACGGGATCGATGTCCAGCGGCTGGAGAGCGTTTGACGCACGCCGAACCGGAGTACATGGACCAGGTGAGGTTCCTGCCGCCACCCGACCGGGGCGAGCGGCCCGCGGCGATGACCGCGCCCGCAGCGGTGAAAGGAAGCCGACCGATGGCCGACCATCCATCCCCGTGGCTGCCGCCACTGGGCAGGCGGGCATGGCTGGCGCTGGGCGTCAACATGCTCTCCTGCCTGGGCAGCGGTCTGACCATGCCGTTCCTCATCGTGTACCTGCACCAGGTTCGGGGCTTCAGCCTGCCCACCGCGGGAATGATCCTCGGCCTGGTCGGTGTGGCCGGCATCATCACCACCCCGCTGACCGGCCCACTGATCGACCGGGTCGGTTCCCTGCGTGCGTTCACCGCGGGCCTGCTCGTCGGGGGCGTCGGCATCGCCATCTACACCCTGGCCACCGAGGTGCCGGTGGCGATCATCGCCGCGATCGTCTACGGGGTCGCCAGCGGCCTGATGTGGAACGGCTTCGCCACCCTGCTGGCCACCGCTGTCGAGCCGACCGAGCGTGGGTCGGTGTTCGCCCTGCGCTACATGAGCGCCAACGTGGCGTTCGGCGCGGGCGCGCTGATCTCCGGCTTCGCGACCATCTCGGCCCGGCCCGGCCCGTACGTGGTGATCCTCCTCGCCGACGCCGCGTCCTACGTGTTCTTCGCCGTCGCGCTCATCGCGATGCGCTCGCTGCTGATGCCGGTCGGCCGGCCCGTGGCCGCCGAAGCCGAGCCCGCCGACGGCTCGCACATCGGCTACCGCCAGGTGCTGCGCGACGGCGCACTGCTGGGGGCGCTGCTGGTGAACAGCCTGCTGATGGTCTTCGCGCTGTCGCAGACCAATACGGCGTTCGCGGCGTGGGTCACCGGCAACGGCGGCGGCACCACGCGGGTCGTCGGCCTGGCGTTCTTCCTCAACATCACCGTGCTGCTGCTGGCGCAACTGCCCGCCATCCGGCTCGCCCGGGGACGGTCGCGGCTGGCCGGGGCGGCCCGCGCGGCGCTGTTCTTCGCCGCAGCCTGGATCGTCCTGATCCTGCCGACCACCCTCGGCATGCCCGGCCCGGCCCGCGATGTGTTCCAGGTCGCCTCGCTCGGCGTGTTCGCGCTCGGCGAGGTGGCGCTGTCGCCGACCCTGCCGGCCCTGATCAACGACCTGGCGCCGGAACGCCTGCGCGGTCGCTACAACGCCATCTTCAGCCTCTCCAACCAGATCGGCCCGGTCCTGGCGCCGGCGCTGGCCGGCATCGCGCTGGGCGGCCGCTTCGCCGAGCCGTACTTCTACCTCCTGGCCGCCGTGTGCGTCGGCATCGGGGTCCTGGCGCTGCTGCTACGCCGCATCACGCCACGCGCCGCCGACCTCGGCGAGCCCCAGGATGACGACGACGACCTTTCGACCGACCCCGCCGTTCCGGCCGGGTCCGCTCCGTAAGCACGTCGAACTCCTCTTCGAACAGGCGAGAGATCCCGCCGCCAGCACGCGACGCCTGGATGGGGGTCGCGCCGCAGGCCATGCCGGTCTCCAGCGGCTCCCGGCACCACGCCTGGAGCGTCCTAGGAGGGTCGGTCGGCGGAGGTCGCCGGGGGCGGGCTCGAGCCTCAGCCTGGCGAGCACCTCGACGGTCACGCACCGCCGGGTCGGCCCCCGTCAGTCGGCCGGATCGACGAGGACGCCGGGGTTGAGGATCCAGGACGGGTCGAGCGCGCTCTTGGCGGCGCGCAACGCGAGCGCGACCGGGTCCGGGCGCTGCCGGTCGTACCACGGTCGGTGGTCGCGGCCGATGGCGTGGTGGTGGGTGATGGTGCCGCCGGCGGCGAGCAGCGCGTCGGAGACGGCATGCTTGATCTCGTCCCACTGGGCGAGGGTGGACCCCCAGCGACCGGTGGCGTACACGCCGAAGTAGGGGGCGGGGCCGTCCGGGTAGACGTGGGTGAAGCGGCAGGTGACCACGCCGGTCGCGGCGACGGCGCGGAGCGCGTCGCCGGCCGCGTCGAGCACGGCGGCGCGCAGGGCGGGGAATCGGTCCCAGGTGCAGGCGGTCTCGAACGTCTCCACGATCATCGACCGGGCGGCGAGCGCGTCGCGCTGGTACGGCATCCGCAGGAACGCCGTCCGCCAGGCGTCGGCGGCGGCCGTCCGCTGCCGTGGGCCGGATGACTCGTCGCTGCGAGGCGGCTCCGGCAGGGTTCCGCCGTGGTCGCGGCACAGCTCGACGGCGCGGTCCAGCCACGGCGTGACCGGATGGTCGGCGGACTCGAATCCCAGCACGAGCACGCCGCCGGTGGTGGCGGCGCCGGCGTTGAGCAGCGCCTCCGCCGGGTCGAGCAGCCGGCAGTTGCTCGGGTTCAGCGCGGACTGGGCGATGGCCCGGGTGGCGGCGACCGCCCCGTCGTAGTCGGTGAAGTGCACCGAGGCGCTCCCCCGCCAGCGCGGCCGCTCCTGCAGCCGCATCCACGCCTCGGTGATGACGCCGAGCGCGCCCTCCGAGCCGAGGAACAGTCGATCCGGGGACGGCCCGGCGCCGGACCCGGGCAGCCGGCGCGACTGGCTGATGCCCGCCGGGGTGATCACCCGCAGCGACTCCGCCAGGTCGTCGACGTGGGTGAGGACGGTGGCGTAGTGACCGGCGGCGCGGGTGGCCAACCAGCCGCCCAGGGTGGAGAACTCGAACGACTGCGGGAAGTGCCGCAGGGTGAGGTCGTGCCGACGGAGCTGGTCCTCCAACGCCGGGCCGAACACGCCGGCCTGGATGCGGGCCGCCCGGCTGGTCGGATCCACCTCCAGCACCCGGTCGAGGCACCCGAGGTCGAGGCTGATCGCCGCGGGATAGGCGCCGCCCAGCCGCGGCTCCACGCCGCCGACCACCGACGAGCCGCCGCCGTAGGGGATCACCGCGATGTCCCGACCCGCGCACCAGTCCAGGACGTCGACGACGTCCTGCTCGGTCCCCGGCCGGACCACCAGGTCCGGCGGGTCGTGGACGTCCCCGTGCAGGTTGCGGACGACGTCCCGGAACGCCTTGCCGTGGGTGTGCGCCGCCCGATCGTCCGGGTCCGTCGAGCACAGCCGCGCGAGTGACGCCGGCGGGTCGACCCGCGGCGGGCGCAGACCGAGCTCGGCCACCGGCGGCGCGACGTGCTCGGTCAGGTCGACGTCGGGCAGCAGGGTACGCACCCGGTCGGCCAACGCCGTGGCCTCCGCGCCGGTCACCGCGTCCTCGACGTGCCCCCAGCCCCACCACGAACGGTGTTTCCCGGCCATGCGGCCTCCCCGCCGTCCATCAGCACCAGATTAACTCGCCGGTAACTTACTCGACGGCCGGAACCGCGTCGATGCCCTCGCCCGAGGCGTGGACCGGTCCGCACCAGACTGACACGGGTGCGGTCGGCTACGTCGCCGCGGCGGCGGCCCGGTCGGCGGTGATCAGCACGTCGGGGTGACGGTGCAGCAGAGTCACCCGGACTCGACCGGCCCGCGCACCGCCCGGTACAGCGTCTCCTGGACGAGGTCAGACGGTGTGGTTGCGATGCTCGGCGCTGATGCGGCCGCGCCACCGGCATGGGTGTCGTGACGTGCGGGGGTCTGCGGATGGTGAGGGCATGCAGCGGCACAGTCATCGTGCCGTGGATCGTGGCGAGCGCGAGCAGTGCCCCGCGCCAGCCGCGATGGGCGACCAGCAGGCCGGTCAGCGGCATGAAGATGGTGCTGGCGAGGCCGGCGACGACGGTGACTGCGAGCAGCGCGGTGCGCCGCCGCGGGGGGTGAACCAGGTGACGATGACGGCGAACGCCGGCTCGTAGAGCACCATCGCGCCGGTCATCCCGATGCCGATCATGACGGCACACAGCTGCCTGATCGACTGGAAACTGCGACCAGGCCACGAGGAGGGCGGTGGCTGCAATCGAGCCGGCGGTCATCAGGGCACCTCTGCCGCACCGATCCAGCCAACGTCCTATCGGGACAGCCATCAGGGCGCCGGCGAGGACGGCGGCGGTGAGCGCTCCCGTCACCGCGGTGGTGAAGGCGCCGAGGCTGATGGCCATGGGGCCGAGGAGGAGGGCGTAGCCGTAGTAGAGGTGCCGTAGCCGACGGTGGAGGTGATGGCGAGGGCGGCAACGATGCGCCATCCGGGGCGCCCGCCGACGGTGGGGTCGGCGGGCGCCACCGTCGGAGTGGTCATCAGCTGCCGCAGCAGCCGCCGGCCCGGCCGGTGGTCGGGGCGCCGAGGCTGATCAGGTTCAGCGGTGCGGAGAGCAGGCCGCCGGAGATGCCGGTGGCGAGCCCTTTGGCGGCCGGCTGTGGGGTGGGGCCGCAGCAGCTGTCGGTGCCGGTGGAGTCGGCGGGGTTGCTGTTGCAGACGCCGGTCTCGGGCAGGTCGAGCTGGACGTCACGGGCTGCCTGCCAGTCGCCGGCGAGGGCGGCGACGACGGAGCGGACCTGCTCGTAGCCCGTGGCCATGAGGAACGTCGGCGCGCGGCCGTAGCTCTTCATGCCGACGGCGTAGTAGCCAGGCTCGGGGTGCGTGAGTTCGTCGACGCCGTGCGGGGGAACGGTGCCGCAGGAGTGCTCGTTCGGGTCGATCAGCGGGGCGAGGACACGGGTGGCGCCCATGATCGGGTCGAGGCCCAGGCGCAGCTCGGCGGCGATGGAGTGGTCGGGCCGGAAGCCGGTGGCCGCGACGATCCGGTCGGCCGTCATGGACTCTTCAGTGCCGTCGGCGTGTCGGACGACGACGGCGACTCGCCCGTCGGTCGGGGTGATCTCGTGGACGGTGAAACCGGTGAGCAGCCGGATTCGGCCGGCGTCGACGTGGTCACGCAGGCGCGACCCGAGCGCGCCGCGCGCTGGGAGCGCGTCGGCGTCGCCGCCGCCGTAGGTGCGGGCCGGGGACGCCGACCGGATGGCCCAGGTCACCTCCGTGCCGGCCACCTGCGCGGCGAGGTCGGCGAGGGAGAGCAGGGTGTTCGCGGCGGAGTGGCCCGCACCGACGACGAGGGTGTGCCGGCCGGGGAACCGGTCGCGGTCCGCGCCGAGCACGTCCGGCAGCGCGTGCTCCAGGAACGCGGCAGCGTCCTTCTCACCGCGCGCCGGGAGGCCGGAGGCGCCGAGGACATTGGGGGTGCCCCAGGTGCCGGAGGCGTCGATGACGGCGCGGGCGAGGATCTCCTCGCCGGTGGTGAGGCGGACCAGGAACGGGGCCTGCTCGCGGCCGGCGGTGCGCAGCCGGTCGAACCCGAGCCTGCTGATCGCCTCGACCCGGGCCCCGTAGCGCAGGTGTGGCTTGAGCTGCGGCAGCTCCGCGAGGGGCTGCAGGTAGGCGGTGACAAGCTCGGCGCCGGTGGGCAGGGCGTCGGGGTCGGGGGCGACCCAGCCGGCGTCGTCGAGCAGCCGCCGGGCGGCCGGGTCGATGTTGTACCGCCACGGGGAGAAGACGCGGACGTGGCCCCACTGCTTCACTGCGGCGCCGGCGGTGTCGCCGGCTTCGAGAACGGTGAAGGGCAGGCCGCGCTCGTGCAG
The DNA here is from genome assembly GCF_047200535.1 of Micromonospora mangrovicola. Lineage (NCBI taxonomy): Bacteria > Bacillati > Actinomycetota > Actinomycetes > Micromonosporales > Micromonosporaceae > Micromonospora > Micromonospora mangrovicola. The sequence goes on from NZ_JBJZOG010000010.1 coordinate 67,902, forward strand.
GTGGGCGGTGGCGGCGAGGCCGACCGGGCCGGCGCCGATGACGGCGACGGGCAACTGCTCAAGGGTGCTCATCGGGGCAACTCCTATATTGATGTCTATCGAATCAGAGATACCGTAGGGGGCCGCCGCCGATTCCGGCGGCGACTACGGGGGTCAGGCGATGGTGGGGCTGCGGCGTTCGAGCAGGATGACGTCGCGCCATCGGCCGTGGTGGCGGCCCACGCGCTCGCGGGTGCCGATGACCCGGAAGCCGGCCCGCTGGTGCAGGGCGAGACTGGCGGCGTTCTCGGGGAAGACGCCGGACTGGATGGTCCAGATGCCCGCGGCCTCGGTGGCGGCGATCAACACCTCCAGCAGCAGCCGGCCTGCGCCGCGGCCCTGGGCGGCGGGGTCGATGTAGACGGAGTGCTCGACCACGCCGGCGTAGACCGCGCGGGACGATGTCGGTGACACGGCGACCCAGCCGACGACGATGTCGTCCGTGTCGACGGCTACGAACCGGTGGTCGGCCAGCCTGCCGGCGTCGAACGCCGCCCACGTCGGGGCGACGGTCTCGAAGCTGGCGTTGCCCCCGTCGAGGCCGGCCTGATAGATGGCCAGGACCCGGTCGGCGTCATCCGCCGTCATCGGGCGGACGGCGATGTCGGCCATCAGCACTCTCCGTTCGGGATCGGGGCCGGGCGGCCCATGACCACGTCGGCGGCCGACGGGAAGCAGCCGACGCAGGCGTCGTTGATGCGGTAGAGGCGGGCGGTACCGACCGGCTCGACGAGCACGAACCGCACCTCGGTGAGGATCTTCAGGTGCTGCGAGACGGTGGACTGGGCGAGCCCGACAGCGGCGACGATCTCGCCGACGCTCATCGGCCGGTTGTGCCGGGCGAGGTACTCCACGATCTGCACCCGGGTCGGGTCCGCCAGGGCCCGGAACCATGAGGCGTACGTCTGCGCGGTCTCCCGGTCGAGCAGTTCGTCCACCACCCACCCCTTCTATCGCTTATCGCCGATTGACGATGAAAGTCTAGCGGGTGTCGTCGCGGCCTGGGCGGGGCTGCCGCAGCAGGCGCCGGAGCCGGTGACCTGCAGGGCGGTCGGCGGGGTCGCCGGCGAAGCCGCCGGCGGTGGGGTGTCGGCGCTCATGTCACCCTCTCCTCAGCGGGGCTGCTCAGCGTGTAGACGGTGGAGCGGGCGCGGTCGTAGCGGCGCCCGGCCCGCTGGGCGGGGGTGGACACCTGGGCGCAGGAGTCGCAGAACCGGACACCGGCCAGGGGTGTTGATCGGCGGCGCGTAGTGCCGAACATGGCTGAGCCTCATTTCGTCGAGACGCCCTGTCTTGACGTCTGTCGAATCAGAGATTTGCACGCTGATTAGAGAGATGTCAACCTAGAGGCATGCCGAAGCAACAGGGGTCGCTGCCCGTGGTGGATCTGAACGCCGATGCGCCGTGCTGCCCGCCGCTGGCACAGCGCCGGGTTCCGGCCGAGACGGCCGCGGTGCTCGCGCCCGCGTTCAAGGCGCTGGGTGACCCGGTGCGGCTTCAGCTGATGTCGATGATCGCTTCCGCCGAGGGCGGGGAGGCGTGCGTGTGCGACCTGACACCCGCCTTCGAGCTGACCGGGCCGACGATCTCCCACCATCTCAAGACTCTGCGCGAGGCGGGCCTGGTCGATGCGGAGCGGCGCGGGACGTGGGTCTACTACCGGGCCCGGCCGCAGATCCTGCGCCAGCTCGCCGCCCTGCTGTCGATCGAGCCGGCACCCGCCTCCCGGGCCTGACCCCGCCGCCCCCTCTCCGCCACCACGCGCCGGCACCGTCCGCGACTCGATCCGCCGCCACGGGCCACGTCGGCCGGGGCCCGCCACAGGCGACGCCGGAGATCCCGGCGGCAGCGTCGGCTTGACGGCAGAAAATTACTCAGTAATGATTGAGTCAATGAACGTTGAGCCAGATTCCCTGGTCGAGCGCGCACGGGTCCACGCCGCGCTCGGCGACCCGGCGCGCCTGGCGATCGTGGACGCGCTCACCCTGGGCGACGCCTCCCCCGGAGAGATCGCCCACACCCTCGACATGCCGACAAACCTGATCGCCCACCACGTCAAGGTCCTCACCGACGCCGGCCTGGTCACCAAGGGCCGCTCCGAGGGCGACCGTCGCCGCACCTACCTGCGACTACGCCCCGACGCCCTCGCCACCCTCGCCCCACCTCGGCTGACGGGCGTCGGCCGAGTGGTGTTCGTCTGCACCCACAACTCGGCCCGCTCACAGTTGGCCGCCGCCCTGTGGAAGCGGCGCACCAGCAGCGACGTCGCCTCCGCCGGCACGAAACCGGCGGCGAGGGTCCACCCCCGGGCAATCGCAGTGGCCCACCGCCACCACCTCGACCTCGACCCGACCGGCACCGCCCACGTCGCCGACGTCGTCCGCGGGGACGATCTGGTGATCGCCGTGTGTGACAGCGCCCACGAGGAACTGACCGGCCCGGTCCGGCCCCGCCTGCACTGGTCCGTCCCGGACCCCGTCCGGCCGGGCACCGACGACGCGTTCGAAGCCGCCTACGCCGACCTCGCCGACCGGGTCGACCGGCTCGCCCCCGCCGTCCTTCCGCGGGGTCCCCGATGACCGGCACGACCACCCGACAACCACCATCGTCCTGCCGAGTCGGGACCGCTCAACCAGGAGAGATCAAACTGATGACCATTGCACTTCGGCGGCGCCTGCTGGCCGAGTTCCTCGGCACCGCCCTGCTGGTCACCGCCGTGGTCGGCTCCGGCATCATGGCCACCACCCTCTCCCCCGGCGACGTCGGCCTCCAACTGCTGGAGAACTCCACCGCCACCGCGTTCGCACTCGGCGCGCTCATCCTGATCTTCGGCCCGGTATCCGGGGCCCACTTCAACCCGGTCGTATCCGCCGCCGACTGGTTCCTCGGCCGCCGCGCCGGCACCGGCCTTTCCGCCCGCGACCTCGCCGGCTACACCATCGCCCAGGTCCTCGGCGGGATCGCCGGATCAGTGCTGGCGAACCTGATGTTCGCCCTCGCCGCCGTCGACTTCTCCAGCAAGGACCGGGCCGCGGGCCACCTGTGGCTCGGCGAGGTCGTCGCCACCACCGGGCTGATCCTGCTGATCTTCGCCCTCGCCCGCTCCGGCCGCGCCCCCGTCGCACCCGCTGCCGTCGGAGCCTACATCGGCGCCGCCTACTGGTTCACCTCCTCCACCTCGTTCGCCAACCCCGCCGTGACCATCGGCCGCGCGTTCACCGACACCTTCGCCGGTATCGCCCCCAGTTCGGTGCCCGGGTTCGTCCTGGCGCAGCTCGTCGGCCTCGCAGTCGGCATCGGCCTGCTCGCCGCCCTCTACCCCGACGCCGGGAAGGCCGCCGACCAGGTCGTCGTCCCCACGGACGAGGACGCCGCGATCGGTCGCCGCTCATGACACTGGGCCCACACCACACCGGCACGGATCGGCCTTCACCCGGCTTCGTCAACCGGCGATACGGTCCCGGCCGCTACCGGCTGGTCGACCGCACCAGCACCCGCGACCACGTCCCGGCCGACAGCGTCGACCACGCGCCGGTCAACCCGCCCCACGACTCGAACTGCAGGAAAGGCACCCCATGAGCGACAAGCCCAGCGTCCTGTTCGTCTGCGTCCACAACGCCGGCCGCTCCCAGATGGCCGCCGGCTGGCTGCGCCACCTCGCCGGCGACACCGTCGAGGTCCGCTCCGCCGGCTCCGCACCCGCCGACCAGGTCAATCCGGCCGCCGTCGAGGCCATGCGCGAGATCGGCATCGACATCACCGACCAGACTCCCAAGCTCCTCGAATACGCCACCGCAGAGTCGTCCGACGTCATCGTCACCATGGGCTGCGGCGACGCCTGCCCCGTCTTCCCCGGCAAGCGCTACGAGGACTGGAAGCTCGATGACCCCGCCGGCAAGGGCGTCGAGGCTGTGCGTCCGATCCGCGACGAGATCCGCACCCGGGTGGAGAAGCTGCTCGCCGAGCTGCGCCGCACCGCCTGACGCCGCCCTCGACCGACGCTGGCCGGGCCCTCGGGCCCGCCCGGGCTACCCGCCGAGTCGGGCGACGATGTCGGCGACCGTGGCCTTAGCCGTACGGCCGGCACCCACCAGCGTGGCCGACGCCGGCCCCGTCCAGTCGCCGTAGCCGACCAGGTACAGGCGGGGCTCGTCCACCGACCGGGTGCCCTCCGTGGCCACCTTCCCGTCCTGCCACCCGGGCAGCAACGGCGCCAGATGAGTGAGGTTGGGCCGGAAGCCGGTGCACCAGATGACCGCAGCACAGGGCTGCTCGGTGCCGTCCGGCCAGCGCACGCCGTGTGCGGTGAGCCGCGCGAACATGGGACGGGCGTGCAACACCCCACGATCCCGTGCTTCGCGGACGCCGGGCACCATGACGATGTCCCCAAGATCGCTGACACCGCCACCAGCACCACCAGCCGCCTTGCGGGTGGCCACCCCGAACAGCACCCGACCGTCGACGTCGTCCGGCATGAACCGCGCAGGGCGCAGAGTGACCCAGGTGGCCTCGGCGACCCGGGAAACCTCGGCCAGGATCTGCGCCGCCGAGTTACCCCCACCGACGACCACCACCCGCTGCCCACGGAACTCCTCCGGCGAGGTGTAGTGCACCGTGTGCAGCTGCCGACCCGCGAACTCGGCACGGCCGGGGATATCGGGCACGTACGGGCACTCCCACGTACCGGTGGCGGAGATGACATACCGGGCCAGCCACCTCCCGGCGTCGGCCTCCACCGCCAAGCGCTCCCCGACTGGCCGCACCTCGTGGACCCGGACCGGCCGACGCACCCGCAATCCGTACCGCTGCTCGTAGGCCCGCAGGTAGTCCACGACGTACCCGGCGGTCGGGAAGTCCTCGCCCTCCTGCCGAGGCATCCCCCACCCCGGCAGCGGGCTGTACTCCGCCGGCGAGAACAACCGCATGGAGTGCCAGTAGTGCTGCCACGCCCCACCCGCCTCCACCTCGGCGTCGAGGATGACGTAGTTCAAGCCGGCGCGGCGCAGGTAGTAGCCCGCCGCGAGGCCAGCCTGCCCGTCCCCGACGACCGCCACGTCACCCGACCCGGGCACCCTGTGCACCTCCCTGCGTCCGCCGATCATCATGCCGAGTAGTCCAGGACACCGATACGCCGGGCTACGCGGGCACTCGCTGGTTCCGACCGCCGGCACCACCGGGACGGGTCATCACGGCTCCGCACCTGCAAACTGACGGCGACGGTTCCGGTTCCACCGGCCTATCGATGGTGTTCGTGGAACGATGGAAGACGTGGGAACTGCGAAAACTGCTACGCCTGCCATCTCGCCTCTTGCCGGCGAGCCGATCAAGCGTGCCGATGCCGAGCGGCTCGCGGGAGTGCTGAAGGCATTCGCCGACCCGGCCCGGCTGCGACTGCTCAGTCTGATCCAGTCCGCTCCCGAGGGCGAGGCGTCCGTGAGTGAGCTCACCGGGCCACTCGGGCTCTCCCAGCCGACCGTGAGTCATCACCTTCGCATCCTCACCGAGGCCGGCCTGCTCGAGCGCGAGAAGCGCGGTGTCTGGGCGTACTACCGCCTGGTGCCGTCCGCGATCTCGGCTGTCGCGGACCTGTTGACGCCGCCCCGCAAGCGGGCGACGAAGAGGGCCCGCTGAGTGGGGACCGCACATGGCTTGTCGCGCCGGCCCCCACCGGCCCTCTTGCGCGCGAGTCGTGGCTTCGCCGAACGATCACACCGGCTCAGGCACGACCGTCGACTCCACCCAAGCCCTGGCTGCTGAAGTACTCGGCCATCAGGCGGTCGGCCCACTCCGGCTGCTGGACGCGGTCCGGGAGGAACTGGCGCATCACGGGTTTGATGTCGAGCACCGGAGTGCCGGCGACCGCGTCCAGTCCGCGCACCCGCAGTTCCCGGCCGCGCACAGTGATGACCTCGCATATGGTGCAGCCGATCCGGTTGGGTCGGCGCGGTCCGCGGTCGGCGAACACGCCCACCTCGGGCAGATCGGCCCGACCGCGGGGCCGTAGCGGCTGCCGGTAGTCCGCACGCTCGGGGAGGCGGTTGAAGAAGTAGACCACTTCGACGTGGGTGAAGCCGGCGAGGCCGGTCAGGCACCGGTCGCCGAAGCGTGGTTCGACCAGGATGATGCTTTCCACGTCGCCCCAGTGGTCCGAGTCCTGCGGATTGGTTCGTCGGTTGTGGGCGGTGCCTATCGGCGTCACGCTGATCGCGTCGGGCTGCGTCATCCGGTTGCTCCCGGCTCGGTGGCGGCCCGGGCGACCGTGAGATCGGGCGGTTCGAGGCACAGCACGACGGCGCGGACCCGGTGCTCGGCGAGGATCCGGTCGAGGCTGGTGGGGTCGCCGACGTCCAGGCGGACCGTTCGCACGCTGGACGGCAGGCGGGCGCGATCGGGACGGCGGCCGGCGGCGATCACGCGGCTGGGGAACCAGCCGGCGAGGGTCGTCGAAACCGTCGCGCCGACCGCGCCGTATCCACCGACGACGAGGACGGCATCGGATGGTGCTTGTGTCATCGGGCAGGTCTCACCTTCGTCTCATGGGTGTCCGGCTGATGGCGCGGGCGATCCGCCGGGCCTCGATGGGATGCTGCCGGAGGCTGCCTTCGATCGCCGGGTGGTAGCCGATGAACCACAGCCCGCTCGGGGATCGGTGTTGGCCGGTGCCGGGCCGCCCGGTGCGGTCGAGGACGTCGAGGTGCCCGACGAGGTGCGTGAGGCCGGGGTCGTAGCCGGTGGCGGTGAGGACCACGTCGGGCTGGAGCCGGCTGCCGTCCCGCAGCACGACGTCGGGGCCGTCCAGGTGGTCAACGGCGGCGACGACGTGCAGCCGGCGGGCGGTGAGATGGGCGACGAAGCCCTGGTCGACCGCGACCGTGACGCCGGTGGCGCGCATGCGCTCGAACGGGCCCTGTTCCGGGGTGGGCAGCCCGTAGGGGCTCAGGTCGCCGAACGCGTGACGGGCGATGGATCGAGCCAGGCGGTCACGGACCCGTTCGGGCAGGAAGCGGAGTGCGCGGGTGAGCGGGTGCAGGGGCACGCCGAAGCACTCACGCGGCAGGATGTTGGGCGGGTTGCGCACCGAGACCCACAGGTGCCCGACCCCGGCGTCGACGAGGTGGCCGGCGATCTCGACACCCGAGTTGCCCGCGCCGACGAGCAGCACCCGGGCCCCGGCGACGTCGGCGGCCCGCCGCAGGGTGGCGACGTGCCGGACCGGCCGTTGGAAGCCTGCTCGTCCGGGCCAGTCGGGCACCTTGGGGACGCGGTCGTGGCCGGTGGCGACGATGACGTGGTCGGCCTGGTACGGGCCGGCGTTCGTGGTGACCTCCCAGCCCGCCGCTGCACGGTCGATCCTGCGGGCCTGGACACCGAGGCGGACGTCGAGCCGCTGATGGTGCGTGAAGTGTTCGAGGTAGGCGATGTAGTCGTCCCGGCTCACCCACCGGCCCGAACGCCGCGGGATGCGCAGGCCCGGAAGGTCGGACAGCCAGCGGATGGTGTTCAGCCGCAGACTGTGGTGGCGGTGCCGCCAGGCGGTTGCCACAGCATCGCCCTGTTCCAGGAGGATCGGGGTGATCCGGCGCCGTCGTAGGGCGGCTCCGGCAGCCAGCCCGGCCGAGCCGGCTCCGATGATGACGGTGGGTGTCATGCCGCCTGCCCGATGCCCGGGTCGGTGAACCTGACACGGCCGAGCAGGCTGAAGCCGAGCGAGTACAGCGCGGCGCCGATCACTTCGAGGATCTGGATGAACGGCGAGCGCGGGCCGGCGGCGAAGATGAACAGGCCGCCGGCCCAGTAGGTCAGGGCGCCGACGCCGAGCAGCAGCCCGCACCACCAGGCCCCGCCGCGGACGAGCGCGGCAGCGAGCACGCCGTATCCGATCGGGAACAGCACCAGCGCGGGCAACACCAGCAGCATCCCGCCCGGGTCGAGGTCGGCGGCTTTGTGGACGAGCTCTGGCGTGTAGCGGGCGCTGACCGGGTTGTGGGAGCCGTCATAGACGATCAGTGCGAGCCAGGCGAAGGTGCCGGCCAGCGCCGTGTTACGCGCAACCAGGCGACCTGATGCCATGTTGGCGAGGGCGAGCGCCTGCAGAGCCAGGCCGATCGCCTGGATCGCGTGGGTGACGCCGTACGTGTCGCCCGCGTGAGCGATCCCGTGGCCGTCGCGGGCCGGGTGCAGGACCGTACCGCCCAGGAACAGGATCGCCCCGGCGGTCGCGATCACGGTGGCGAATGTGGGTTTGCGGAAGTTCATCGGTCTGACCCTTCTGCGGAGACGAGCGTGGCCGGCGCCGGGATCGGGCGCGAGCGCGAGCGCGAGCGCGAGCGCGAGCGCAACAGGATGAGCGTGAGTGCGCAGCCGAGCAACGCCAGGCCGGCGGCCGCGGCGAAGCCGGCGCGCAGCCCCGACAGATAGCCGGCCGTGCCGGTCACCGTGGCGGCCAACACGAGGATCGCGCTGATACCGATGCCCGATCCGATGCGTTGGGCCGTGTTGACGATGCCCGCGGTCACGCCGGCGTCCGGCTGGGCGACCGAGGTGACGGCGGGCGCGGTGACTCCGACGAACGCGGCGGGCAGACCGACACCGAGAACCAGCGCGGCGGGCAGTACGTCGGTGACGTAGTCGACGGTGGAGGGCAGCGCGGTGAACCAGGCCAGCGCGACGGCCTGCAGAGCGAGACCGGCCGCGAGCAACGCGCGCGCGCCGAATCGCTTGCTGGCGGCGGGGATGGCGGCTCGGGAGGTGACCAGTGCCGCCACCGCGACCGGCAGGAGCGCCAGGCCCGATCGGAGGGGGCTGTAGTGCTGGGTGTTCTGCAGGTAGAGGGCGAGCAGCGCGAACGCCGGTACGTGGGCCGCACCCACCAGCGCGTTGACGATCGTGGAGCCGATGACCTGGCGGACCCGGAGCAGCCGCAACGGAATGAGCGGTTGTGCGGCCCGGGCCTCGGTGGCGACGAGGCCGGCGAGCAGCACCAGCGCGACCGCGAGCAGGATGGTGGCCAGAGCCCGCGTTCCTCGATCGGCGAGCGCGCCGATCGCATACCCGAGCAGCAGAAGGCCGGTCGTGCCGAGGACGGCGCCCGGCAGGTCGAGACGTCCAGCCGCACCGGACCGGCGCGGCGGGTCGGCCGGCAGCAGCCGGCCGGCCAGCGACAGTGCTGCCGCACCGACGGGCAGGTTGATCAGGAATATCGACCGCCACCCCAGGCCCTGGGTCAGCAGCCCCCCGGCTGCGGTGCCGATCGCCGCGCCGGCCGCACCCATCGCGCCCCAGACCGCGAACGCCCGGCGGCGGGCAGCCGGCTCGGTGAACGTCCGGGTCAGCAGCGCCAGTTGGGCGGGCACGGTCACGGCGGCACCGATGCCCTGCACCGCACGGGCCGCGACGACCAGCCACGCGGCGCCCGCCAGGCCGGCCATCGCCGACGCGACGGTGAACAGCGCCAGACCGAACCCGAAGACACGCCGCGGCCCGAGCAGGTCGGCCGCGCGGCCGCCGACCAGCATGCATCCACCGAACGCCAACAGATACGCGTTCGTGACCCAGGCCAGGCCGGCCTCATCCAGGCGCAGGTCAGCGCCGATGCTCGGCAACGCGATGTTGACGACGGTCGTGTCCAGAAAGATCACCAGCTCCACCGCGGTGATCAGCAACAAAGCTGCCGTGCGACCGGTGGTCGCGCGTTCACCCATCCCGCCCTCACCCCCACTTTCACTAGAGCAACACTCTAATGAGAATTGCGCTAGAGTGTGGCTCTAGTCAAGAGGGGAGGTCATGTGACGGCAGGATCCGGCGTACGCGCAGCCAAGGCCGCCCAGACCCGCGCACGCATGCTCGCCGCCGCCCGCGAGCTGTTCACCGCGCGCGGCTACACCGCGACCACCATGCAAGCCATCGCCACTCGAGCCGGAGTGGCCGTGCAGACGGTCTACTTCACGTTCGAGACCAAACGGTCGATCCTCAAGGAACTGCTCGACATCGAAGTCGCCGGCGACACCGCACCGATCGCCACCCTCGACCGCCCCTGGGTCGTGCAGGCCTTGGCGGCACCCCCCGCCGACATGCTGCGGCGCCTGGTCGCGGCGACCGGCGAGATCCACACCCGCGTCGCGCCGGTGCTCGAGGTGGTACGGTCAGCCGCCGCGACCGACCCCGACATCGCCGAACTGTGGCGGACCAACCTCGCTCAGCGCCACACCGTCCTCGCCGTCTTCACCGGAGCGCTCGCCGCCAAGGACGGACTTCGACCCGAACTCAACGCCATCCGCGCGGCCGACATCGCCTTGGCCACCCTCGCGCCGGAGACCTACCTGCTCCTCACCCGCGATCGCGGCTGGACCCGCGAGGAATGGGCCGGCTGGGCCGCAGGAGCACTGATCGACAGCCTCCTCAATCAAGGATCTCGCTAGAGCTGCAAACCAGCCAACATCACGGGCGCCGCAACGGCATGTCGGCGCAGGCGCCCTCGGCACGGTCTGCAGAATCGATCCGCGTGGCCCGACGGGCCCTCGATGACCTGCGTGCCACGCTGAACGACCGGCGGAGGCGTACCTGCCGAACGCGTGGGCCGACGATCCGGACCGGCGCCCGGCCACTGGAGTGCCCGACCGCTCCAGGTTCGTCACGAAGATCAGCCTCGGTCAGCGGATGCCCACCCGCGCCCTCGACGCCCCGTGAAGGAGGGGCATCAGCTCCCCTCCCCGCGAAGGCCCTCGGCGCGACTGGCAGCGGCGCGAGCCGGCGCGCTATGGTCGGCTAACGGCATACCCCCGGGGGTATCTAGTCAAAGGAGCAGAGCCATGCGAGAGGTCGACATCGCGACCTTCGCCGCCGCCCACGCCGACGGGGCGACGGTGATCGACGTACGGGAACCTGCCGAGTACGTCAGGGGACACGTCGCCGGCGCCTCGTGCATCCCACTGGGCCACCTGCCCACCAGCATCAGGGACCTGCCCCACCGCCGCACGGTGTATGTCATCTGCGCCAGCGGCAACCGCAGCCAGGTCGGCGCCGAAATTCTCGAACGCGCCGGGATCGACGCCCGGTCGGTTACCGGTGGCACGGCGGCGTGGGCCCGCGCCGGTCACCCCATGACTGAGGGCAGCCGGGCCTGAACCGGGGGCGGGGACATCAACTGAGAGCCCTGGAGACCGCATGTGACAGGGTGGATTCTTCCGAGAGCTGTACGACGAGCGGATCCGTGCCGTCGGGCAACCCGGGGCGGTGGCAGCCGGTCACCTGACTGTTGGCCGCTCCGGCGGGCGTTGTCGTCGGGGCACCGCTCGCCGGCGGGGGCCGCCAGGCCGGCAACCTCGCCGGCGGCATGCGGGACGCCGGCGCATTCCTCGCCGGAGACCCGATTTCGCCAAAGTGTCGGGACCAGGGGGCCGAGGCCAGGGAGACTGGATTGCGCCATTGCCGATGGGCCACCGTAGCGAGAGCTTGATCAAGCGTTGCGACACCGCGCCGCTGACTTGAGTCCTTACTCAACGCTCCGGGCCCTCGCCGGGAGCCGGGCTCGCCGATGTCCTCTCAGCGGAGTTGAATGTCATGGCCGACCCGCTGGGCCTTGCGCACCAGACGGTCGACGGCGTGCATCCGGAGCGGACCCATGAGGACTGACAGGAAGCGTAGGCACAACCGGGAGCTGCACGGCGGCTGCCTCGCTTGACCTGCGTCACCATACCGGCTGCCCTGTCCCGGAAGTGACCGCCGTTGACCTCAACGCCCACCCGTGTTCCGTCAAGTCGATGCCGAGCGCAGCACGTGTCTTCACAGCGTCAGACGCCATGCTGATCCCGGCGCCGACGGGCGTGAACTCGGGCACCTTCTCCGCCACGGTCACTCGTGGCCGGTACGGGCCAGCGCGATAGCGGCGGTCAGTCCGCCGCGCATCGGCCGGGCAGCGACGTTGATCTGAGACCCCTCGCCTCCTAACACTCCGAGCCTTGGGGTGCCTTGCGGGGAAGGCATCCGGTCCCCGTACCCTCCCTCGCCCGAAGGCGCTCAACAAGAGGCTACGGCGGCCGGGACGATCACATGCCGTGGCAGGTCAGCCGGTTCTTCCAGGCGACGGAGCTGGCGGTGCTCGCCTTGACGTGGTCTCTCGCGGGTCCTCGCTGTCACTCGAGGCGGACCCCCAGCTTCGGCCAGGCGGTCATGCTGTCGCTGGAGACGAAGGCCAGGTCGACGGTGAGGTCGGTGAAGGTGACCGGGTTGGGAGGCGCGATCGGAACGAAGTCCTGCCGGTCCGGAGTCAGCGTCAGCTCGGTTCCGAGCAGGCGCCCGGTGAAGCGGGTGATGTAGAAGCCAACCTTCCCCCGCAGGGTCGCCCGCTGGGTCGTCAGGAGCATGGTCCGACCGGCCGGTGCCGGCGCTCGGAGTAAAAAGTCCTCGATGACCGCTTGGTCCATGGCGAACTTGATCGCCTTCATGGTGCCGTCGCCGGTTGGGAGGTCGACGATGCCCTCAACGCGCAGCCCGGTCATGGTCACCGCAGAGCCGACCAGATTCGACGGGGTCACCGCGACTGCGGGCTGGCCCGGCCCGACGGCGATACGCGGCAGCGGCTGTCTCATCTCGACGGGGTCGGTGCGACTCGGCGCCGGTTCAGGGGTGGTGCAGCCGACGGCGGGATCCGTCGGCTGGGGCGCATCTGTCCGAACCAGCGCCGGGCGGGCCGGCGCGCAAGCTTGTGCCGGGTCCGCCGCCAACGCCGCTGCGGCGCACACGCCCAGCAGCCCGAGCAGCACCGTCAGGTGCCCTGGATCAGGCCGCCCGAGTCCCGAGGGCAACGCCTTCGCTCGGATGGCCCGCCGAAGAATTCCGACTCCTCCCCGGTTGCCGTCGCGCCTGGCGGATACGCGCCGGGCCAGGCACCGCGTCCCAGTACCACCTCCGCCCGCCATCAGCGCCCGTTCCGGGACTCGCGGCTACCGCTCCTCGTTCCGCGGTCCCCATCTGGAGCCGGCGGCTCAGCGCTCGCCTCGACCGTCGACTCGCCATGCACCGGCTGAGCGTCGGCCGGGCCGTCCCACGCCGGCTGGCCACCGGCGCTGTCGCGCCGCCCTCCGGGCCCGTCAACCGCCGACTCGCTGCGCGGCTGGCTGGGCCGGCGCGGACCCGGCACCCAGGCGAATGCGAGGGCGCTGCCGACTGCGCCGAGCGCGGACCCGAGGAAGAAGCCGCCCAGGTTCACCGCGATCAGGGCGAAGAGCGCGGTGACTGCAGCGACGACGGCGTAGAAGATCCGCTGCTGGGGGCTGAACCACATGAGCGCCCCGCAGGTCAGCAGGATGGCGGGGACCAGCCAGGACAGGAGGCCCGTCGGCCCCATCTGAAGGGAGAGCGCAGCGAACGACATCTGCGTGGTGCCGGCGAACTCCAGGCCGGCCAGCGCGGTGACCAATCCGCCCGCGAACGGCCTCGCTCGTCGCCACCTCCGGAAACCGAGCCACACCTTCCGGAACCGGTTCGGCGGGGCTTTCTCACGTTCGGCCGTTGCCATATGCGCCTCCTACCCGGCGATGCGTCGGTCGGAGATGGGGGGCGCGGAAGCGTATCCCGCCGTGGATTGGTGTCAGCTCAAAAGCATTCCCTGGCGGCCGCGCCGACGTTGACCTTCAGTTTCAGCCCGGTCAGATTGAACACCCCGGCCTGGGTGGAGCGGGCTACCTGGCGAAGATTCGTGATAGTCACCGCCTCGGCCTGCTGGCCGAACGCCTTCGGCGCGCCCTTGGCGCCATCGGGGCCACCCTTGAGCGTCGATGCGTCCTGTCCGATGTTGATGTTTCTGAACGTGACGTCTCCCTCGAGTGACTCCACGTCGATCAACAGGTTCTTTGCTTTGGCGGGCCGGCCGTCACCGCCGGCCGTGATGGTGAGCACGATAGGAGCATTCGGCACCTTCGCCGACTGACAGAGGTCGAGGATCTCCGCTTCGCGGATGCCGGTGACGGCAACAGGATGCTTCGTGCCGTCGACTTCCTGAGCAACACCGCCGTACTGGACAAAGCCCTCACCACGCAACTCGGAAGCAGAAACCTTGAAGGTCTGGCCGGAAACAAAGAATGAAGCCGCGATCGCGCCATGGGACAGCCCGAAAACAATCATGGCTGCAACGGCCACAGCCGGCAACAAAGCGGCCGCGAAGCGACGCCATCGGATATGGCCCACGTTGCCAGAGCGATCCTGCACGATTCCTCCTTGCGGTAGACGTCGTGCCGGGTAGCCGGACAGACTTGACCACCCCCGCCGGACCTCGCCACTTGTCACCGGCGGGTGGGAAGGCGCCGTCGGGGCGCATCCGTGAGACTCAGGTCACCAGCGCCGCCGGCCCAAACGCTAGCACCTGAATGGTTCTCGCATCTGTGACATCCGGGAGCGTCGATTCACTTGGCTCGGCGGCAATCCAAGTGCACGCAGTGCCCACATCCGATCGGCGGCCGGCAGTCCTCGGATCCTTGTTCAGCCGCCGTTCGCTGACGCGACCGAGAGTGCTGTACCCGTAGCCGCCCCGGGCAAACCGGAAGTGAGAGGGCGTGGCGGCACTGCGTGACGCGGGCCCGGAACCGGTCCGGCACCCGCTGTGCACTTTGAAACGGGGCCAGGAAGACCATCCTCGCATACCCCGGGGGGTATGATTGGAGTATGGCGACGTCAACGAGAACCGGACAGTGCGATGGCGTCGGGCCTGGTCCGTCTCTGATCCGCGACGTGAGCGCTGTGCTGGCGGTGATAGCGCACCCGGACGACGAATCGTTCGGCTTGGGTGCCGTGATCGACTGGTTCACCGAGCAGGGTGTGCCGGTTGGCGTGCTGTGCTTCACCCACGGCGAAGCCTCGACGCTGCACGCGGCTCCGGGTGACCTTGCCACGATTCGCGCGACGGAGCTTCGGGCGGCCGCCGGCATCCTCGGAGTTTCCCCGGTCCGGCTGCTGGACTACGCGGACGGCCGGCTCGACCAGACCGCGGTGGCGGAGCTGGCCGGCCAGGTGATCCGGCTGATCGACGAGATGAACCCCAGCCACCTGCTCGTTTTCGACGAAGGCGGCATCACCGGTCACCCCGACCACCAGGCGGCCACGGCCGCAGCGCTGGCGGCAGCCCGCTCCACGCGGCGGGCGCTGCTGGCCTGGGTCGTGCCGGAAACCGTCGCGGATCGACTGAATGCCGAATTCGGCACCGCGTTCCTCGGCCGCCCGGCTGCGCAACTCGGCGAGCGCCTGGTGGTGTCCAGGGTCCGCCAACTGCGGGCGATCGCCGCGCATGCCAGCCAGTCGCACACCAACCCGGTGCTGCACCGGCGCATCGCGCTGCTCGGCGACCGCGAGCATCTGCGCCTGCTCTACCGGCCGGGCGGAGGCTGCCCCGCCGAAGCGGGTGTGGGGTCAAGGACGACTCGGCCCGACCATGCTCTCGGCAGCGGGGTGTGGCCTCGGTCGCGGCTGACACCTCATCCGTGGCGAGATCTGCCGACCGCGCGTCGCGGGCCGTTCGCCCCTGGCCCAGCCGTGCCGGCGGCGGGAGCGTGAGGGTGTGTCGGAAATGGTACTGGTCGTCGAGGACGATCGGGAGTTGCGGGAGGTGGTCCGCCGCTACCTTGAACGGGCCGGGCACGCGGTGCACACCACCGGATCGGGTGCGGAAGCGCTGAGCCGCCTGGCCGCCGGCGGGGTCGACCTCGTCGTGCTGGATCTGGGCCTGCCGGACGTGGACGGCCTGGAGGTGCTGGCCGCCGCCCACGACGGTCCGCAGGTGCCGGTGGTGGTGCTGACCGCGCGCAGCACGGTCGAGGAGCGCATCGACGGATTGCGTCGGGGTGCCGATGACTACGTCACCAAACCGTTCAGCCCGACCGAGTTGGTGTTGCGGGTGGAGGCCGTGCTGCACCGTACCCGCGGCGCTGCCAGTTCCGCCGGACCGGTTGGCTTCGGCGGTGGCCGGCTGCGGCTGGACGAGCAGCGCCACGAGGCGTTGCTGGATGGCAGTCGGCTGGACCTGACCCCCACCGAGTGGGGATTGCTGACCGCGCTGGCCGCCGCCCCGGGCAGGGTGTACTCCCGCTACGAGCTGATCAATCGGGTCCGCGGGTACGAGTTTCCCGGGTACGAGCGCACCATCGACTCACACGTCAAGAATCTCCGCCGCAAGCTCGGCCCGGACGTCGCCGGCGTCGTGGAGACCGTCCTGGGCGTCGGTTACCGGCTGGGCTGGACCCGTGACCGCTGAGCCGTCGCAGCCGAGCAGCCGGGGACGGCCCCTGGCCGGCCCGCTGGGCCGGCGGCTGCTGGCCGCGTTCGTGCTGGTGGCGCTCTCCTCGGTGGCTGTGCTCAGCATCGCCGCGCTGGTGGCCACCAACCGCGGGCTGGTCAGCGCCCAGCAGGCCGAGCGGCAGCAGGTCGCGCAGCGGGTGGCGGCGGCGGCCGGCGCCGCGTACGCCCACGCCGGGAGCTGGACCGGCGCGGAGCTGGCGCCGGCCGCGGCGTTGGCCGACGGCGCGGGCGCCCGCCTGGTGGTGCTGGAACCCGACGGCGGCATGGTGTGGCCCGGCCGTGGCATGGGCCCCATGGCCGGCATGCACCCCGGCACAGGCACGGTCGTGGAGGCATCGGTCACCGCCGCCGGGCAGCGGGTCGGCACCGTGCGGCTGACCTTCACCGCTGCGGCGGCCAGCGGCCGCGGCGTGGCCTGGTCCTGGATCGGCGGTGCCGCGCTGGCCGCGCTCCTCGCGGCGCTGTTGGTCAGCGCGTACGTGGCCGGCCGGCTGGCCCGGCCGCTGGTCACGCTGGCCGCCGCCACCCGCCGCTTCGCGGCGGGCGACCGCACCGCCCGGGCGGCGGTGTCCGCGCCGGGCGAGTTGGGCGAGGTGACGCGCGCCTTCGACACCATGGCCGAGGAGGTGGTACGCGCCGAGCGGGTCCGCCGGCAGTTGGCCGCCGACGTGGCCCACGAACTGCGCACCCCGCTGGCTGCCCTGCAGGCCGGCCTGGAGGAACTGCGGGATGGGCTGCGCCCGGCCGACCCGCAACGGCTGGCCGCCCTGCACGACCAGACCCTGCGCCTCGGCCGGGTCGTCGAGGACCTCGCCGACCTGTCCGCCGCCGAAGCCGCAGTGCTGTCCCTCCACCCCGTCGACACCGATCTCGCCGCCGTGGCCCGCGCCGCGCTCGCCGCCCAGCACCCGCGGCTGGCCGCCGCCGGCCTGACCGTCACGACCGATCTCGACCGGCCGGTCCCGGTCCGGGCCGACCCGGACCGGCTGCACCAGGCCATCACGAACCTGCTGGCCAACGCCGCTCGCTACTGCCGCCCCGGCGACCGGGTCGACCTGCGGGCACGCGTCGGGAACGGCGACGCGCTGCTCGTCGTGGCGGACACCGGCCCCGGTATCCCGGCCGAGGAACTGCCCCACGCTTTCGAACGGCTCTGGCGCGGCCGGGACGCCCGGCACATCGCCGGCAGCGGCATCGGCCTGGCCGTCGTCCGCGAGCTGATCACCGCGCACGGCGGCGCGGTCGCGCTGGACTCACCTCCGGGCGGCGGGCTCACCGTCACCATCCGCCTGCCGGCCCGGCAACCGTCCGCCGTCGGTTGACCCGGCGATGAGCGCCGGCGCCGTCCGCCGGTGTGTCGGGAAGGCCCCGACACCGGCGGACGGCGGCACCGCGGTCGTGGGGTTGGGGTCAGGTCCAGCGGGTGAACGCGGCCAGGTGTCGCTCGGAGGCGGCCAGCAGGTTGGTGTAGACCTGCGTGACATCCGGGGCGGACAGGTCGGTCAGCGCGGCCTTCAGGTCGGCGATGTCGGTCTGCTCGACCTTCCTGCCGACCGCGAGGGCGGCCGTCCGGCTGGCGTTGCCCTCAGCGAGCAGCTTGTCGTACGTGGCCTGCACCGCCGGGTCGCTGAACCTCCCGTCGGCCGTGCCGGCGGTCGGGTCGGCCACGCCGTAGCGCTGCAGCAGGGTCCGCACCGTGGTCAGGTGCTGAGCCTCGGAGTTGGCGATGTGGTCGAAGACCACCAGGTCGTACCTGGCGCCGTAGGCCGCGTACAGGTCGTGTGCCAGCTTTTCCTCCTGGGCCATTGCGGCCAGGGCGCTCTTCTGCACGTCGGTGAGCGTGCCCTGCTGCACGGTGACCGACTGCCCGGCGCAACTACCGCCCCGGGCCACCGCGCCCGAGCCCATCGGGCCGACGGCGCCGTCGCGGGCGCCGTAGCCCATGCCACCGCCCCAGCCTGGGCCCGGCGTGGCAGAGGCTGCCGGCCGGTCGAAGGGGCCCGTGCCGGCCAACGCTGGCACGGCGACCGCCACCCCACCGAGGCCCAGCGCGCCGGCCGCTACCAGGATCACCGTCCGGCGGGTCGTTGTTCTCATCTCGTCCTCCTTCATCGGTGCCGACGCCACCACCATCGCGCCGCGGGGTGCCGCTGCCGTGGAGACCGTGTGGAGGCGACGTGGAGAACGCCAGTCCCGGGGCGATGACCGACTCTGCTGCTGACCCGCGTGGACGAGGTTTCCGCAAACGCAGGGCCGGTCAGCCGGACGAGGCGGCAGCGGCCTGCGCATTCGACGACGCGTCCGGCAAAAGTCCGGTGCCACGATGTGGGTATGGCGTATGACGAGGAACTCGCGGACAGGGTGCGGGAACTGGTCGGGGGCGAATCCCGGCTCGCCGAGAGGCGCATGTTCGGCGGCTTGGCGTTGATGGTGAACGGCAACATGGCGGTGGTGATCCGTGGCGCGGGCGGTCTCATGGTCCGCGTCGACCCGGCGGAGTCCGAACGGCTGCAGACCGAGCCCGGCGCGCAGGCGACCACGATGCGCGGCCGGCAGATGCGCGGATGGATCACGGTTGATCCTTCAGCCTGCACGACGAACGCCGACCTGGCTCGGTGGGTCGATCAGGGCGTCACGTACGCGCGGACCCTGCCCGGGAAGCAGGTGCGCTGAGCGGGTGA
The DNA here is from genome assembly GCF_047200535.1 of Micromonospora mangrovicola. Classification (NCBI taxonomy): domain Bacteria; kingdom Bacillati; phylum Actinomycetota; class Actinomycetes; order Micromonosporales; family Micromonosporaceae; genus Micromonospora; species Micromonospora mangrovicola. The sequence continues at coordinate 86,906 of NZ_JBJZOG010000010.1, forward strand.
CCGCGCCGGCACGTCACCCGTCGGCACCGCCCGGCTTCCGACGCCTCACTCCGCTTGCTCAGCCTGGCTACACTCCAGCGGCAGCAAGATCGACTCGGGATATCGCCGGACGTCATCGAAGGAGACGTGTCATGCCAGCGCTGTTCATCTGCGCACTCATACTCTTCGCCATCGCCGTAGGCGCAGCGCTGTACAGCCTCATTCCACCCCGCGGCGCGAAAGGCCCGACCCTCGGTGGCGCGGTGGGGGCGGCCCTGCTCGGCGTCGTCCTCACCATCGGCGCTGCGGCGAACTCCGTACCCGTTCGCAACGTCGGTATCGTGACCTCGTTCAACAAACCCACGGGCGAAATCACCGGCAGCGGGCTGAACTGGGTCGCCCCGTGGCAGAAGATCGGCGAGTGGGACGCCAGCCGGCAGAAGTACGACCACATCGGCGTGGACAAGGCCGTCACCGTGCGAACCGGGACGCTCGCCAACGCGGGCGTCGAGCTGCTGATCGAGTGGCAGGTCCGCCCGGAGAACGCCCCCCGTCAGTTCATGGACTACAAGGGCGACTTCGAGGCCTTCCGCGGGCAGCGGGTCGGGGTTCAGCTCGACGGGGCGGTCAACGACGCCTTCGCCAACTACAACCCGCTGGCCAACATCGATGCGAAGACCGGAAACCTCAACGTCGACCTGAAGCCCTTTGCCGACAAGGTGAAGGCCTCTGCTCAGGGGCGCCTCGGCGACGACATCGAGATCCTGTCGGTCACGATCATCCGGGTCAATCACGACGAAAAGACCGAGGCCAACATCAAGGTGTTCCAGGACAAGCTGGCCCAGAGCCGCAACCTTGACCAGGATCTGATCAACGCTGAGAAGCAGCAGGCGGTCACCAGGAAGAACGCCGAGGTTGACAAGGTCACCCGCTGCCTGGAGATCGCCGAGCGGACCGGCAGCAGTCCTGGCCTGTGTCTCAACCCGGGCATCGTCATGGGCGCGAAGTGAGCCCGTTGCTGGAGGAGTAGCGCCCGTCGTCGGCTGGGCGGTGCCGGTGGCCGACCCGGGGCGGCCGGCGGTTCCGGCTACGACCGCACCCGGAACGCGCCGCGGGCGCCGCGCTCGGCGTCGACCATGACGTGGCTGAGGAACGGGTAGTCGCCAGGTTCTGGGAAGGTCATCTCGGCGAACCCGCCCGCAGCAGGGCTGAGCTGAAGCACCTGCGCGGCGCCGGGGTCGTCGGGCCTGCTTTCCCAGCGGCCCTCCCGGTAGATGGTGTCGAACTGCGTGCCCACCACGTGAAAGGAGCTGCCCCGGTTGGGTCCGGCGTCGAGCAGCCAGACCCGCACCCGCTCGCCGGGACGGGCGGGCAGCGGGCGGTGGGCATACTGGGCGACGTAGCCGTTGAACACCACCGCGTCGGGGCGTTCCGCCTGCATCTTCGCCAGGTCACCGGGTTGCCCGTCCGGCCCCAGGTAGAGCTCCGACTGCACCAGGACGTACTCCCGCTGCACCGCGGGCAGGTCGGGCGGATCGATGATCACCGCGCCGTACATGCCGTTGCCGATGTGGTGCAGCATCGGCATGGTCGAGCAGTGGTACATCCAGATGCCGGCGCGGGTGGCGGTGAAGCGGTAGGTGAGCCGTTGCCCGGGGTCGATCGGGTGCATCACCTCGTCAGGAGCGACGGCTCCGGCGTGGAAGTCGATGCCGTGGTCGAGGGTGCCGTCGTTGATCAGAGTGATCTCGAAGGTGTCTCCGATCCGTCCTCTCAGGACCGGGCCGGGTACGGTGCCGTCGAATGTCCAGAGCCGCTGGCGCACCCCCGGTGCCACCTCCCGGACCACCTCCCGCACATGCAGTTCGCGCCGGTGCAGTCGGCCTGGCGGAACGGGCGGCGCGGTGGCGTCCCGGGCCGTGAAGGCTGGGCCGGGGTCCGCCATCGCGTCCACTGGCCGGTGGGGCGCGACGGGAGCGGTGCTGGCCGGGGACGCGACCGCGCCGGCCGGCACGACCTGCATGGTCATTCCTGCCTGCCGATGTCCCGGCAGTGAGCACCAGCCCTCGATGATCCCGCCAACTACCCCGGCGTCGAGGCGGGCCGACTCGCCGTGGCCGAGGAGCCCGGTGCGGGTTCCATTGTTCAGCACCAGGTCGTGGCGGCGACGGTCCCGGTTGGTCAGGGTCACGACGAGGTGGTCGCCGGGTGGCACCTCGATCCGGGCCGGGTGGAACCGCATGTTCTCGGCGACCACTTGCACTGTCGTGGTGTGTCCGCTCGGCACGACAGGATCAGCTGCGGCCGGTCGGCGGTCGGCGGGACCGGCGACGCGTTGTGCGGCCACTCCGACCAGCACGGCGACCAGGACGAGGGCGATGCCGGCAGCGGCGCCGCCGAGGGATCGGGCAGGTGCGGGGGACGCGGACACGGGTCACCTCCGGGTGGTGAGCAGGACCCGGGCGGCCGGCACGAGGAACTGCGCCAGCGCGACAAGGATGAGCAGGGATGTGGTGATGCGGACGTAGGGCGGGCTGGGCAGCGCGAAGACCGCGAGCGCGGCGTTGGTCATGGCGACCCGCTGCGGCCCGTGCCGGTCCAGCAGGGCTGCGCGGCGGCGAGCGGCGTCGGGTCCTCCGCCGAGCACCACCGGTAGCAGGTGGCTCAGCGACCCCACGAGGACCTGACCAACGAAGCCGACCAGCAGCGGCACCAGCACGACGCCGAATCGGTCCGCCGCCGTCCCAGGTTCGTCGGCCGGCAGCAGCGTGGCGGCGTCGAGCACCAGGGCGACCAGGAGCCAGCCGGTCGCTGCCGCGAGCGACCAGCTCGCGAAGGCGTAGGGCGGGCGGGCACGGGCCGCGGCCAGTGCCGGACGTACTGCCACCAGCACGCCGAGCAGGAACAGCGCCAGCCCCGCCGCGGTGATCATCCGCCACCAGGTGAGCAGGCCGAGTCCGAGGAGCACCAGTCCGGTGACGGCCAGCGGCAGTGCCCGGACCGTGTCCCGTACCGCGGAGTCGGCCAGGCGGGTGCGCAGCATGGTCGGCCAGAGGGTCAGCAGCGTTCCGAGGACCGTGAGGGTGATCCAGCCCAGCAGGTTGACGTGGGCGTGGAAGAGGAGCAGCCGGGCCTGGTGGCTGCCACCATCCACCAGCATCCCGGCACCCACCGGGACGCCGGTGAGCAGCGTCAGGCCAGCGGCCAGATAGTAGTGGACGGTCACCCGGAAGCGGGAGGGCAGTGCCCGGCGCAACTGGCCGGCGAGCGAGGTCAGGTGCCAGACCAGGGCGCTGAGCAACAGGAAGGCGCCCGGCACCCCGAGCCGTGGCAGGTCGCCCGCGCCGGCGGTCAGGACGGCCGCCACGCCCACGTTCAGCAGGGCCAGCCGTACGGCCTCCGCCCGGCGGCGGGTCGGCGGCGGCGTACGCAGCACCGCAGCGCTGAAGTGTGCCGACCAGATGACGATCGCGTTGGTCACGGCCCCGAGCAGGAGCAGATGGATCGCCAGCCAACGCCAGGAGGGCAGGAACGGGTGGGCGAATCCCAGCGCCACGAGCCCCACCAGGTAGGCCAGCGGCAGTAGTCCGGCCTTCCGGTGCCACGCCGACCGGCCGGTGGCCCCGGCACGGGGATCCGCGGCGGTGGAGGACGGTGGAGCCTGGCCGGCGGTGACCGGCGTGAGCGGGGCCGAGCCCGGCCGGAGGACATCCATCACGGCACCGCCACGACCGGCGGGGTGGGCCCGGTGGTGCGGGCCGCGGTGTGGCCGGCGGTCAGCGAGGCGATCAGCACGCACGCCAGGAAGGCGAGGACGGCCAGCACGTTGACCGTCCCGGCGGCGCGCCAGACGTAGCTGACCTTCAGGCCGTCACCGATCACGACCCGTGCCAGCAGGCTGACGTGCAGGAGGGCCAGCGGCGCGTACAGCCAGGAGCGGTAGGGCAGCGGCCGGCGCAGCACCGCGGGCAGGATGACCGGTGCGTGCACGAAGATCATCGACATGGTGAAGCCGAGGAAGACGGCGTGCAGGGTGGCGTCGTATCGGGGTCCGCCGGTGGTCGGGCCGGCGCCCGCCCACAGCAGGCCGGCCAACCCGAGCCAGGCGTACCCGGCCAGCAGCCCGACCGCGACGTAGCGGGGCAGACCGCCGCCGCTTACGGTGCGGCGGGCGACGTCGTGCGCCAGCAGCCACCCGACGACGGCGAGCAGGCCCACGCCGAACAGTTGTGTCCCCGCGCCGGTCCAGAGCGCGCTCGCGGTGACCCCGGCGGTGAGTGCGCCGACGGCAGCGACGAACCATGCCTGGCCGTGGCGGGGCAGAGCGAGGTGGGCCAACTCCAGGCGTTCCCCGGCGATGGTGGCCACGACGAAGGTGGCCAGCCAGGGGACGAACTGCGGCACGGTGGCACCGGCGAGCCACAGCACGGTGGCGGCGTACCAGGCGAACGCGCCGAGTCCCTGGGCCAGCAGCGATGGACCGGGTTGCCGACGCCACAGTTGGTGGTAGACGAGCAGGAGCAGCACCGCGGCGAGCATGAGCAGTAGTCGCCCGGCCAGGGTGGGTCCGGTCAGTACCAGGGTCACGGCGCCGGCGCCGGAGCAGGCCGGCGCGAGCAGCGCCCACCGGGCCCGTAGCGCCACCGCCCGCTCCAGGGCCACGAGGGTGCCGACGAACCCGAGCACCATCAGCGGGCCGTGTACCTGTTCCAGCGGTGCCGGCGGGGCGGGCAGCGGCAGGTCGAGCAGGAGCAGCGCGGCGTACAGGCCGGTCAGCAGGGCGAACCCGCCGGTGATGAGGATGGGGAGGCGCCAGCGCGAACGGGCGGTCATCGCGGTTGCGCGTCGACGGGCGGGCGGCGTCGTCCCGGGGTGCCGACCTCGGGCACGGCCAGGCGGATGACGCAGGCGTCCGGGGCGCCGAACGGCTCGACGACGGCACCGGCGGGCGGCGCTCCAGCCTGCTCGAGGGCCCCCCGGACGACTCCGACGTGCAGGTTGCAGATCGCGTCGGGGTTGCGGTTCACCAGCTCCAGGAAGGGGCAGGTGTGCAGGTGGATCTCCGTGCGGCCGTCGCCGGTGCAGTGCACGCGGGGACTGAAGCCGAGGCCGCGCAGCACCTCGAGGAGGACGCCGGTCGGGTCCTGACCCGGTGGCGTGGCCGCGGCGAGCCGCCGGCCCCAGTCCTGCCCGGCTCGGGTCGCCTCGATGCGTACGTCGCTTCCGGTCCGGCGGGACAGGTGGTCGAGCAGGGCGGCGGCCAGGGCCCGGTACGGCGCGGGTGCCGGCGCCTCCGTGGCAGCGACGCGGTAGCGCCAGGCGGGCCTGCCGGGCTGCCCGCCGCTGGCTCGGGCCTTCACGAGCAGTCCGGCGTTGACCAGCCGATCGAGGTGGGCGCGAGCGGTGGACGGGTGCAATCCGGTCCGCTCCCCCACCTCGGCGATGGTCACGCCGCCGTCGGCGGCCTTGACGATGTCCAGGATGGAGACCCGGCTCGCGGTGCCCAGCGCCCGGTGCCGCTGCGTGTCGATCATTTCGCCGACCGGCCCTGTTCTCGTGGTTTCCACGGTAGTTAACGTTACAACGTCGTTCGTCGTGAAAACTTTGGGGAGTCCTCATGTCCCACTCGCGCACCGCCGCCGACCAGACCGCCGCACGGTCCGTGGTCCGCCACCACGCCCAGCTCGCCGCCGCGCTCGACCGGCATGTCGGAAGGATCGTGGCGGCGGCGGTGGACGGCGACGCCGTCTCGGCCGACAACGCCCGCATCGACCTGCTCGGCTGGCTGCGCGACGAGTTGTTGCCGCACGCCGACGCGGAGGAGACCGCCCTGTACCCGATCGCGGCGGACCGCGCCGAAGCCGCGTTGCTGATCCGCGGCATGCGGGCCGAACACACCGCCATCCGCGACCTGGTGGCAGAGCTCGACGCCACCACCGAGCCGGTACGGCTGGCCACCACGGCCCGGGCCCTCGCCGACGTCCTCGCCGTCCACCTCGCCAAGGAGAACGAGCTGATCGTTCCGCTGCTGGTGGACGCCGCGGACGTGTCGCTGGCGACGCTGCTCGACGGCATGCACGACCTGTTGGGCTCCTCGGCGTCGGCGGGTGGTTGCGGTGGAACCTGCGGATGCGGCGGCGACCGCACAACCGACGCGCCAGCACCGGTGCTGAGCATCAACCCCCGGTTGGACGTCCGGCTGCTGCCGCACGACCGTCGACACGCCGCGGTGCTGGCGGCGCTGGACGCGATGCCGGCGGGCGGGGCGCTGGTGCTGGTCGCCCCGCACGCGCCCCGACCGCTGCTCACCGAGATCGAGGCTCGCTACCAGGGCCGCATGGTCGCCGAGTGGCTGCAGGACGGCCCGGACGTGTGGCAGGTCCGACTGTCCCGGCACCCGGTCCCGGCCTGAGGAAGTCTGCCGGCGCCGGAACGGATCGGTCAGGGCCAGCCGGACCGGCCCACCGGGACCTTGGGCCCTGTTCCGCTCCGTTCCCGCCGGCATGGTGAGGGCCGGTCGGGCACCGGGGAGGTGGCGTCGGTGTGCAACCACTGCGGAGGCCGGGCGTTCCCGCTGGTCGGCCGGCTCTCCGCCGAGCACCGGGACACCCACGGGGTGCTCGGTGGTATCGACCGGTCTACCCCGCCGCGTGACCTGACCACTCCGCTGTTCCCACCGTCGGCGTCCGCCTGACCGTCCTCGGGCCCGGCCGGGACCGAGGATCACCGAAGATGAGCGGCCAGGGCGAGGAAGACCACCCCGATCAGGAGAACCAGTCCGCCCAGGGCCGTGACGAGGCTGGTCAGCTGCCACGCCTGGTAGGCCCCGAGCAGCGCCCCGCGCAGGGCCTCCCCCATGAAGGCGGTCTGCCGCAGCCGGTCCAGCCGCTGATCTTCCCGGCCCGCGCCCATGCACTCCGCGGCGATCTCCGCGTACGTCCGGCCTCCGGTGGCCTTGACGACGTGGCCGGCGATGAGTTCCGAGTAGGCGCGGGCCTGGACCCCGGTGCGCACCGGGCTCCGGGCGTACCTGTCGAGCTGCGCCGGCAGGTCGGTGGCCGGAAAGGCGATTCGCTGGCGGGTCAGCTCCTGGCCGACGCTGCGCCGGCCGAGTACGCCTTGGACGATCATCACCGGTCCGGCGGCAAGGAGCACCACGCCGGTGACGACGAGGAGGAGTGTGATCATGGGCTTACTCTGCCCGGCGCGATCAGGCGTCCGGCAGGGCTGCAGGTCCCGTCGGGGATCGGGACCCAAGTCCCGGCCGGTCGCGTTTCGACGGCCCGCAGGCGCGGGCCGCTTCGGTGACCAGCGCCCACAACCGTCGCAGGTCCGCGTCGTCGGGGCCGACGTGCCGGCGCTTGCGTACCCCGTGGTCGCTGAGCACGACGTGCCCGTCAGGACTGAGACCGTGCCGGCGGAGGGTCGCCGCCACACAGACCAGGGGGCAACCGTCCAGTGCCAGGAGGGGACGCCCGGAGTGGGCCAGCCGCAGCAGCGGCGCCACGTCGCCACCGAGGCCGGCGATGCACGACATCTCCGCCAGGCCGGCCCGGTCGAGCCGCACGGCGAGGGCGTTGGCCAGTTGGGCTGCGCTCGAACAGCCCGAACACGAGTACACGACCGGCTCGTCGGACCGCGGCCGGCGGCGAGAGCCGCCCGCGGCGTCACCGCGCTGGTCGGTCTTCGGCCGGGGATCACTCGGCTGCGTCACAGGAATTCCCTTCTCACCAGTGTTTCCCCGCGGTGCCGCCGATCGGCACCTCGATCAGGGTCGGGCCGTTCCGGCCCTGGGCGTCACGTAGCGCGGTCTCCAGATCCCGGCCGCTCTCCGCCCGCGTCGCGATCGCTCCGTACGCCCGCGCCAGGGCGACGGTGTCGATCCCGGGCACCCGCAGGCCGGGCACCTCGACCAGCCCGAGAAGGTCCCGGAAGTCCTCCAGGACGGCGTAGCGGTCGTTGCGTAACACGACGACGGTCACCGGCACGTCGTATCGGACGGCGGTCCAGAGGGCCGGCACGGAATACTGGAGGGCCCCGTCACCGATGACCGCCGTCACCGGGCGACCCGGCTCCGCCAGTTGCACACCGATCGCGGCCGGCAACCCGAAGCCGAGGCTGGCCCCGGCCGGGCTGTAGAAGCCGCCCGGGCGGTCCAGACGGATCTGGTCCTGGCAGTCGCGCATGTTCGACACCGACTCGCAGACCACCACACCGTCGCGTGGCAGCACGCGGGCGATGGTCGCGTAGACGCCGGCGGCACTCAGCCGGCCGTCCGCGTCGTCGACCGGCTGCGGGCGGGAGCCCGGCACGCAGGGCGCGGCCCGGGGGACGCCGACCTCCTCGGCCAGCTTCGCCAGCACGGCCACTGGATCCGTCAGCACCGCCTGCCCGAGGCTCGCCCGAGACGCCTCGTCCGGATCGTCCGTGAGCAGCACCAGTTCCGCGTCGGGTCCCAACAGCCGTCCCGGGACGTACGGGTAGTAGCGGAAGGCGGCCGCCCCTGCCACCAGGACGAGGTCGTGCCCGCGCAGCGCCTTGCCCACTCCCGCCTCGGTGGCCGGCAGGACTCCCTGGAACGCCGGGTGCGTGGTGGGGAAGCCGCACCGCGGCTCCACCGGCGCCCAGTGCACCGGAAGCCCGCACCGCTCCGCCAGCCGGACCGCCGCAGCCCAGCCCGCCGGACTGTCCAGGCCCGCGCCGACCAGCAGCACCGGCGAACGGGCCGCGGCCAGCCGGGCGGCGAGCTGCCGCACGAGGTCGACGTCCAGCCCGGCACCGACGGTCACCCGCCGCTCGGCGAGGACCCGTACCTGCTCCTCGTGGACCTCGGCCGTCCAGTCGTCCATCGGCAGCGAGACCAGCACCGGTCCGCGCGGTGGCAGGGCGGCCAGATGCGCGGCCCGTGCCAGGGCAGCGGGAAGGTCCTGCGGCCGGGAGGGCTCCACGCTCCACTTCACCAGGGGCCGGGGCAGCACGGTCGGCTCCGCATTGGTCAGCAGCGCGGGCCCGGTGAGCAGGGCCCGGACCTGCTGCCCGGCGGTCAGCACCAACGGCGTACGGGCGGCGGCCGCGTTCACCAGCGCACCCATCGCGGTCGCCACCCCCGGCGCGCTGTGCAGGTTGACCAGCGCGGGACGACCGGTGGCCTGGGCGTACCCGTCGGCCATCCCGACCACCACCCCCTCCTGCAGGCCGAGGATGTAGCGGAAGTCAGACGGCAGCCCGGCGATCATTGGTAGCTCGGTGGAGCCGGGATTGCCGAACACGGTGCTCAGGTGATGTGACCGGAAGATGTCGAAGGCCGCTTGCCGTACCGAGATCATGGCTGAGCCTGACCCGGGGAAACCGGGTTCGGGCAGCGACGAAAGCCCCGGACGGAACGGGACGGAGGACCGTGGCGGCTCAGGTATCCGCGAGCGCCTCCGGGCGGGGGCCCGAGCCAGGTTGGTAGCCACACGACGGGTCCTCGGCCCAGAGGTCACCGGTCACCGCGTACGCCCGGGCGCGGGACCCTCCGCAGAGGAACCGGAACTCGCAGGCACCGCAGCGGCCCCGCAGCCGCCCCGGGTCCCGCAGCCCGGTGAACAGCGGCGAGTCGCGATAGATGTCGACCAGCGAGCGCTGCCGGACATCGCCCGCCGGAACGGGGAGGAACCCGCTGGGGTGGACGTCTCCGCGGTGCGAGACGAAGACGAATCCGTTGCCCGCGCTGACCCGCAACGGTGCCCGCCGCACCCGACCGGGCCGCCCGACGAGGCCCCGCTCCTCCAGCCGGGCGCGCAGGTCCCGGTACATCGCCCCCAGTCCGAGCGCGGTCAGGTGGTCCTCACCTCGCCCGGCGAGCGCGTCGCGTTGCAGACAGACCCGGCGGAAGTGGTGTGCTTCGGTGGTCTTCACCGGCACGGTTTCGCCGAGGTCGTAGAGCACGTTGAGCACGTCCTCGGTCTCTGCCGCGTCCAGGCCCCGCACATCCCGTCCCCGCCCCGTGGGTACGAGGAAAAAGACGCTCCACAGCAGTGCGCCCCGCTGGTGCACCTGCGCGGCTATCTGCGGCAGGTCGTGCACGGTGTCGCGGGTGACCGTGGTGTTGATCTGCACCTTGAGCCCGAGATCGCGCGCGTCGCGCCAGGCGCGGTGGGTGAGCTGCCACACCCCCGGCACGCCGCGGAAGCCGTCGTGCGCGGCAGCGGTGGCGGCGTCCACGCTCAGGGAGATGGCCCGGGCCCCGGCATCGCGAAGGCCGGCCAGGGCAGCTCGCGTGAGCGTCGGGGTGCCGGAGGGCGACACGGAGACCGGCAGGCCCAGCGCCGCGCCGCGGCGCACGAGTTCGGCCAGGTCCGGTCGCTGGAACGGGTCACCGCCGGTGATCACGAACAGCGGTGCCGGCTGCCCGAAGGCCGCAACCTGCGCCATGAGGGCGGTCGCCTCGTCGGTGGTGAGTTCACGGCCGTCCCGCCGCGGGCGGGCCGAGGCACGGCAGTGCCGGCAGGCCAGTGGGCACGCCTGCGTGGCCTCCCAGATGACGATGAAGGGGCGTTCCCGGACGTCGTGTCGGGGCATCCGGACCGACGCGCCGGCTCGTTGCGGTCCGCGCACCGCGTTCGCTGTCGATGACTGGGTCACGGGCCGCACGTTGCTCGCAGACAACGGCACGAGCCAGGGCCGGCCGGCCCGCTCGGAGCGGGTCGCCCGGCCCGGGTGGCGCCGCCCGGGTTCCGCGCCGCGAGGGGACCTTCGCCCCTACCCGCCGGGCCCTGCCCGCCTCATGGTGGTCGTGCCCTGTAGGTGCGAGTGTGGGACCGCCGAGGAGGACGGGTGGACGAACCCCGGGCGTTGCGGAAACTGCCGGAGGGCGAGGCGATGCGCCTGCTGGCCTCGGTCCGTGTCGGCCGGGTGGTGTTCACCCAGTGGGCGTTGCCGGCCATCCGACCGGTGAACCATCTGGTGGTGGATGGTCTGGTCATTTTCTGCACGCATTCCGCTTCCGCGGTGGCGACGCAGGTCACCGCCGGACCGACGGTGGTGGCGTACGAGGCCGACGACATCGACGAGGAGCGTCGGACGGGCTGGAGCGTCGTGGTGACCGGCCTGGCGGTCGGGGTCGACGCCGGCGAGCTCGCCGATCGCTACCGCGGGCTGCTGCGTCCCTGGGTCGGCCGGGGCGACCAGGTCGTCGCGGTGCAGCCGCGCCTGGTCACCGGCTTCCGTATGGTGCGGTCGGACGACACCGGCCAATCCGCGTCGACCGTCGACGTTCGCTTGTCTCCGTAGCCGCCGAACTGGTTCGCAATTGCCTGCTGAACTCGGGACTTTCGGCCCGGCCGGGGCGGAAAGCCCGCCGACAGGCTGGGCGGGACGTTCCTCGCGGCTGCGTCTGGCCGGTGCGACGGTGACGTCACCGCGACCGATCGGAGGGTGGTTTCATGTTGCAAGCAACCGTCGGCACGCCACAGTCGAATGGCGGCCCGCTGGACGACTGGGTCACGGATACCGCCGCCGCTCTGGGCCTGCCGGCGCCGTCGACGGATGACACCCGTGCCCTGCTCGAGCTGGTGCGGGAGGTGGCGCACGGCGTCTGCCGGCCGGCCGGCGCCGTGGCGGCGTACCTCGTCGGGGTGGCCGTCGGGCAGGGCACCGACGCGGACACGGCACACGCCGTCGTACGCACTCTCGTGCCGGAGCAGGCCCGGTGACCCTCGCCGTCGACGGGTGCCGGATCAGCGAGCCGGCCGACTGGGACACGGCCCGGCTCCTCGCGTACGCACTGCCCACCCCGACTCCCGCGCGGTCCGTGCCCTTGGCGGCGGCCGTCGGGCGTACGCTCGCGGCGCCGCTGCGGGCCGCCGCGCCGCTGCCCGGGTTCGACAACTCGGCGATGGACGGCTACGCCGTGCGTGGTCCGGGTCCGTGGCGGGTCGTCGGTCGGGTCCTCGCCGGCTGTCGTCTGGTCCCCGCGCCGCTTGCCGAACAGACCGCCGTCGAGATCGCCACCGGTGCTGCCGTTCCGGACGGAACCGACCGGGTGGTGCCGTACGAGATCGCGGACCGTCACGGGGAGTGGGTGCACGCCGCCTGCAGCGACCGTCGGCATATCCGTCGACGTGCCGAGTACGCCCGGCCGGGGCAGGAGCTGGCCCCAGCCGGCACGATCGTCACGCCGCCGCTGCTCGGCCTGGCGGCGAGCGTGGGACAGGACGCGCTGCCGGTGCACGCCGCTCCCCGCGCGCGGCTGTTGCTCACCGGTGACGAGCTGGTGCGGCGGGGACGACCCGGATGGGGTCGGGTGCGCGACGCCATCGGCCCCATGATGCGGCCGTTGCTGGTCGCCTGGGGTGCTGAGCTGTTGGACCCGCGCACGGTGGGAGACGAGCCCGCCCGTTTTCACAGCGCCGTGGCGGACAGCGTTGCTGACGCGGATCTCACCGTCGTGTGTGGTGCCTCGTCCGTAGGCCCCGCTGACGGGCTGCACAGCGCTCTGGCCCGTCTCGATGCTGTCGTGCACGTGGACGGCGTGGCGTGCCGTCCGGGACATCCCCAGGTGCTCGCCCAGGTCGGGCACCGGTGGATCGTCGGCCTGCCCGGCAACCCGTACGCTGCCCTGGTCGCCGCTCTGACGCTGGTGGACCCGGTGCTCACCGCGCTCACCGGACGGCGGCTGCCGGATCTGGTGACCGGAACGCTGCTGGACCCGGTGCGGTCTGACGGGCGGCACACCCGGATCGTGCCGGTCCGTCGGGGGCCTGAGGGCTTCCGGGTCGTCAACGGCGTGCACCCGGGGTTTCTGGGCGGCGCGGCCGTGGCGGACGCCTACGCCGTGGTCGCTCCGGGCACCGCGGGACAGCACGACGTCCCACTGCTCACGTTGCCCTGATCTTCGCGGGCGGCACGGCGTGGCGGTCGCTACGGCCACCGGCCCTCTCGTCCGTCGCCACGCGTCGTCCTGCGCCCCGACGGCGGATCTGGGCAGGTCGCGCGGTGGGCCGGCCGTTCCTGTCGCGGACCGGACGACGAACGGTGGCGGCGGCCGGAACCTCTTCCCGGCCGCCGCCGCTGTCTGGGAGAACAGGGTCAGGAGGGGCGCTCCGCTCCCTTGCGGGCGTAGAAGTGCCAGGCCAGCGCCACGCAGCCGGCGAAGAAGACGGCCCAGCCGAGGTAGAAGGCCGTCGCCGGGATGCTGGCCAGGCCGACGCCGAACAGGAACGGCCCGAAGGCGGCGATCGCGGCGGTCCAACCGATCACCCCACCGGCCTGCCGGCGTTCGAAGATCATCGGCATCTGCTTGAAGGTGGAGGCGTTTCCGACGCCCGCGAAGAAGAAGATGCCGAGCATGCCGGCGACGAAGAACTTGAACTCGCCGAGCGAGGACGGCGTGAGCCAGACGGCGGTGAAGGCGGTCGAGGCGGTCATGCCGACTCCGGAGACGACCGTCCACACCGCGCCTCCGAAGCGGTCGCAGAGCGGACCCCAGGCCACCCGGGCGGCCGAGCCCACCAGCGGGCCGAGGAACGCCCACTTCAGTGGGTCCGGAGCATCCGGGAAGGCGCCGTACAGGTTCTTGATCAGCAGACCGAACTGTGCGGCGAACCCGGAGAACGCGCCGAAGGTCATCAGGTAGAGCGCGGTCATGATCCAGGTGTGCTTCTCCCGGAAGATGTCCAACTGCTGGCGGAAGTTGGCCTGCACCGGCGCGCTCTTGAGGAAGAACCAGGCCAGCGCGGCGCCGGCGACCACCCAGGGGATGAAGACGAGGCCGGCGTTGTGCAGCCAGATCGACTCGCCGAGCCCCGTTGCCGGCGTGACCACCTTCTCCGGGCCGATGCTCGCCGTACCGAGCAGTGCGAAGCCGATCACCCACGGGACCATGAACTGCACCACGCTGACGCCGAAATTGCCCACGCCCGCCTGGATGCCGAGCGCCAGGCCCTGCTTGCGCTTCGGGAAGAAGTACGAGGTGCTCGGCATGAAGCCGGAGAAGACGCCGCCACCGATGCCGCAGAGAAACGCGAGGACGAGCAGCACGGCGTAGGGCGTGGTGGCGTCCCGCACGGCCCAGCCCCACCCGGCCAGCGGCACGATCATCAACAGGGTCGAGAGCGAGACGAGCTTGCGGGTGCCGAGTACCGGCGGCAGGAACATCCAGACCAGGCGCAGGAGCCCACCGGCCAGACCGGGCATGGCGGCCAGCCAGTACAGCTCCGTGGTGGTGAGTCCGAAGCCGATGTTGTTCAGGCGGGGCGCGATGGCCGAGACGAGGAACCAGGTGATGAAGGCCAGGGTCAGGTTGTAGGTGGTGATGGTGAGCGTGCGCCAGGCCAACCGCTGGTCCCAGGTGGCCCCGTCCTCCGGGTTCCAGTCCGCCAGCCATTCCCGGCCCCTGCGAGCAGCAGGCTGCGCTGCGGAGGTGCGGCCGATGCCGGGTGCCGGGGCGTTTCCGGCTTCCGCCGGGGGTCGTAGTGCCGTGCTCATCGTGCTGCTCCTAGCTGTCGCCCAACGCTTCGGGACGTCGCTCAGCCTGGTGGCGCACAACCTCGCCGGACACGGCCGAGGGTCGCCTGCGGGCGGGACCAAGGTCCCGCCCGCCCACCGCTCACACCGGGCGTCCGGCCGGTGCCCGCTCCACCGCCCCGGCCAGATCGGGGCTGCGCTCGTGCAGCATCCGGTGCACCGTGCCGTGCATCCAGAGTCCCGCCGTCGCGGTCAGCAGGAACAGGATCGCGAAGGTCGTCTGGGGCAGGCCGGTCCATGCCTGCGCGTACGCGAACAGCGGGGGCAGGACGAAGCCGCCCAGCGCGCCGAGCATGCCGACCAGGCCGCCGACCGCCCCGACATCGTTCGGGAAGTACTCGGGGATGTGCTTGAACACCGCCGCCTTGCCGATGCCCATCGCGACCCCGACGAGAAGGACACCGACGGTGAACGGGAGCACGCCGAGTTGGTAGGGCAGGACCTCGCGCACGCCGTCGGCCTCGTACCGCTCCGGCACGTACAGGACGATGTGGCCGTAGGGCATGGCGAGGAACAGGGTCGCGGCTGACATGGCGCCGAACGTGCCGTACATGACCCGGCGTGCGCCGTACCGGTCCGACAGCCAGCCGCCGACTGGCCGCAGCAGGCTGGCCGGGAAGATGAACAGCGCCGTGAGCAGCGCCGCCTGGTACAGCGGCAGCCCGAAGACGTCGACGTAGTACTTCGGCAGCCATGCGGAGAGGGCGACATAGGCGCCGAACACCGCCACGTAGTAGAGGCTGAACCGCCAGACCCGCAACTGGCGCAGCGGGCGGAGCATCTCCCTGAGCGGCCGGCCACGGCTCGGCCGGCGATCACGCCTAGGGGTGCCGAACCACACCGCGGCAGCCATCAGCAGGAGCAGCACCGCGTACAGAAACGGGACGAAGCGCCAGCCACCGGGAACGACGCCGCCCAGGTAGCCGACCGCCGGCACGGCGGCGATGAACGCGGGGCCGATGAGCTTCGTCACGGAGGCCCCCACGTTGCCGGCGCCGAACACGCCGAGCGCGAACCCCTGCCGCTCCTGCCGCGTCCAGGCCGATACCCACGAGACCCCGACGCTGAAGGCATTGCCGCCGAAGCCGGCCAGGAACGCGTAGAGCAGCAACGCGCCGTAGCTGTCCGCGCGGGACACCAGATAGGTCGGCAGCGCGGTGAACACCAGCAACGCGGTGAAGACCGCCTTGCCGCCGAGCCGGTCGGCCAGCACCCCGCCCAGCAGCCGCCACACCGCCCCGTTGAGAATCGCGACCGAGGACAGCCACGACAGCTGCACATCAGTCAGGCCAAGTTCGCGGCGGATGGGAATGCCCAGCACACCGAACATCAGCCACACCGCGAACATGAGGGTGAATCCGACGGTGGACAGCAGCAGGACTCGGCCGCCGCCCTCGGCGTCGTCCCGCGCAGCCCGCTGGCTGTCCGCTACCGGCACGGTCCCCGACATCCGATTCTCCTTCGTTGGCGTCGCCGCACCGGCAGGGCGGCGGCTCCACTGTCGGATGTGCAAAATGGGGCCGCCACGGGCCGGCGGTCCCCCTCGGGAGGCCCAAGGTCACGAGGTACGCGGTGTTGCACCGCGCCGCGGGCCCGGTGGACTCCGGTGGCGGTGGACGGGACTGCGCCGGCCGTGGCCAAGAATGCTGGGCGGCGCCATCTACGGACCGGTCCGGGCGGCGGCCCTCGGCCGCCGACCACCTGGACGCGCAGCTGCCAGCGGTGCCCGGCACGTCCGGTTGCTGAGGCCGTCGATCGCCGTGCCGCATCGCCCGCGCCAGCGCCGCCACCCGGGCGGCGAGCTGCGGTTGCGCCGATGCTGTGGCGCCCTGGCCGGATATGCGTCCCCTACCGCCGGGCTGCCGGCTCCCGGTTGGTGTCGCGCACCGCCGCCGGAGCGGGCATGGGAGCGGGCACCGGACCGCGTCGCGTCCGATAGACGACGTACGGGCGCCACAGGTACGGCAGCGGCGCCGACCAGACATGCACCAGCCGGGTGAACGGCCAGAGCGCCAGGAACAGGAAGCCGCCGATGGCGTGCAGTTGGTAGACCAGCGGCGCCCCGGTCATCAGGGACGAGTCCGGCTGGAACCAGAAAACGCCGCGGAACCAGACCGCGATCGTCTCCCGGTAGTCGTAGCCCGCGCCGAGCAGGTTCACGCCGACCGTGGCGGTCATGCCGAGCGCCACCATCGCGGCCAGCGCGACGTAGAGCACCTTGTCCATCGGAGTGGTGACCCGGCGGATCCGACCGCTGACGAAGCGGCGGGCGATCAGCAGCGCGAGGCCGGCGACCAGCATCAAGCCGGTCACCGTGCCGCCCCACACCGCGGTGAGGTGGTAGACGTGCTCGCTGATCCCGATCTTCTCGGTCAGCGAGGCGGGCACGACCAGGCCCATGGCGTGCCCGCCGATGACCCCGAAGGCACCCAGGTGGAACAGCGGCGAGCCGAGCCGCAGCAGCCGGTTCTCCAGCAGTTGGCTGGTGTGGGTGGTCCACCCGAACTGGTCGTGGCGCCAGCGCCAGACGTGGCCGGCCACGAAGACCGCGAGGCAGAGGTACGGCAGGACGATCCAGACGAGCGTGGTCATCGGGAGGCCTCCGGGTGGGTGCAGGAAGGGTAGGGTGCGAGGCGGGTGCCGTGCAGGGCCGGTCCGTGTCCGAGTGACTCCAGGCCGACGGTCTCCACCGGTGGTCCGTCGACGGCGAGCGCCGCGACGGCGGCCCGGTCGTCGTCGCTGAGTTCGGGCAGCATGGCGCAGACGACATCCAGCAGCAGGCGGTACGGGCTGTCGGACTCCGCCAGCGCCGCGCGCAGTAGTTCGACGCCCCGGCGGTGCTGGCGCAGCGGCGCCTCGCCGTCACCGGGGCCGACGGCCGCCGCGAACTCGAGCACCACCGGCAGCAGGTCAGGCAGCTCGCCGTCGGCGAGCCGCAGCCCGTGTACCCGGTACCGCTGCTTGAGGATCAGCAGCGCCATCCCCCGCTTGCGGGTATCGCCGTGCAGGTAGTACGTCAAATAGAGGCCAGAGCGTCGGCGCAGGTCGAAGGTCTGCACGTAGTGGCGCTGCACCTCGATCGGGGCGGTGGCCGACAGCCAGTCCAGGAACTGCCCGAGCTGACCCCGCACCGTCTCGTCGGCGAACCGGTCGGCCGCCGCGCGAAGCTCGGCAGCCGCGCCCAGCAGCTCGTCATCGGGGTACGTCAACAGCAGGGACACCAGTTCGAAGATGCGCGCCCGGTCGCTCGGGGTGGTCATCAGCGGCCTCGCAGCGGGTTGATGGTGAGGCCACGTCGGCCATCGGCGCGGCGGGAGAAGACGCCTGGTCGCCCGGGGCGTACGCCGTCGCCCTCGACCAGGTGGAAGCTCTGCACGGCGGCCTCGGTGGTCATTCCCGGACCGCCCTCGCAGTCGAGCGAGCAGTCGGGGTGGGCGGTGGCCTGGGCCTCCAGCGCGGCGGCGTCCTTGGTGTGGGCGACCGGGATGACATAGCGCTCGTCGTACTTGGCGACGGCCAGCAGCCGGTACATGGCCTCCACCTGCTCGGCGGTCATGCCGATGTCGTCCAGCAGGTCGCCGGCGACCGTCCCGTCCAGCGTGCGGGCGCGCATGTAGGAGCGCATGGCGGCGAGCTTCATCAGGACGCCGGCGACCGCCTCGACGTCGCCGGCGGTGAACAGCTCGGCCAGGTACTCCACCGGGATGCGCAGCTCGCGGATGGTGTGGAAGACGTCGTCGGCGTCGGTGTCGTCCCGGCCGGCCTGTCCCACCGCGTCCAGCACCGGGGACAGGGGCGGGATGTACCAGACCATGGGCAGCGTCCGGTACTCCGGGTGCAGCGGCAGCGCGATCTTGTATTCGCTGATCAGCCGCCACACCGGGGACCGTTCGGCGGCGTCGAGCCACTCCTGCGGCACTCCGGCCTCCTCGGCGGCCCGCCGCACGGCCGGGTCGGCCGGGTCGAGAAACACGGCGCGCTGGGCGTCGAGCAGGTCGTGCTCGCCGGCGACCGAGGCGGCGGCGAGCACGGCATCCTCGTCATAGAGGACGATGCCCAGGTAGCGCAGGCGCCCGACGCAGGTCTCCGAGCAGATGGTCGGCTGTCCGGCCTCGATACGCGGATAGCAGAAGGTGCACTTCTCGGCCTTGCCGGTGGCGTGGTTGACGTACACCTTCTTGTAGGGGCAGGCCGAGACGCACATTCGCCAGCCTCGGCAGCGGTCCTGGTCGACCAGGACGATGCCGTCCTCGGCGCGCTTGTACATCGCGCCTGAGGGGCAGGCCGACACGCAGGCCGGGTTGAGGCAGTGTTCGCAGATGCGCGGCAGGTGGAACATGAAGGTCTTCTCGAACTCGAACTTGACCTTCGCGGCCGCCTCGCCCGGCATTCGGGCGATGTTCGGGTCTCCGGCGGCGTGCTCGTGCGCTCCGCCGAGGCTGTCCTCCCAGTTGGCGCCCCAGGTGACCGCCATCGGTTCGCCGGTCAGCGCCGAGTGAGGTCGCTTGACCGGGGTGTCCTTGAGCCCGGCGGGGGCGTTGACCAGGATGTCCTTGTCGAAGGTTGCCGGCTCGTAGTAGTCGTCGATCGAGGGCAGGTCCGGGTTCGCGAAGAGCCGGCTGAGCCGCTTGACCCGGCCGCCGGAGCGCAGCTTCAACCGGCCCTTGTCGTCGAGCTGCCAGCCGCCGTGCCAGCGGTCCTGGTCCTCGTAGTGCTTCGGATAGCCGATGCCGGGCTTGGTCTCGACGTTGTTGAACCAGACGTACTCGGTGCCGTCCCGATTGGTCCAGGTCTGCTTGCAGGTGACCGAGCAGGTGTGGCAGCCGATGCACTTGTCCAGGTTCATCACCATGGCCACCTGCGCACGGATTCTCATCAGTACTCCACCTCCTGCGCGCGACGGCGGATCACCGTGACCTGGTCGCGCTGGCTGCCGATCGGTCCGTAGTAGTTGAATGCGTAGGTGAGCTGGGCGTGCCCGCCGGCGAGGTGGGTGGGCTTGACCAGCAGCCGGGTCAGCGAGTTGTGGTAGCCACCTCGGCGGCCGCTCTTCTCCGCCTTCGGCACGTTGACGGTGCGCTCGGGCGAGTGGTACTGGAAGACCGTGCCCTCGGGCATCCGGTGGCTGACCACGGCCCGGGCCACCACCACGCCGTTACGGTTGAGCGCCTCGACCCAGTCGTTGTCCCGGACGCCGATCTTGGCAGCGTCCTCGACGCTCATCCAGATGACCGGACCGCCCCGGGACAGCGCGAGCATCAGCTCGTTGTCGTGGTACATCGAGTGGATCGACCACTTCGCGTGCGGGGTGAGGAACCGCACGGTCACGCCTCCGTCGACCAGCTCACCCGGCTTGCCGAAGTGCCGGGCCATGTTCAGCGGCGGCCGGAAGGCCGGCAACTGCTCCCCCAGCTCGGCCACCCAGTCGTGTTCGACGAAGAAGTGCTGCCGGCCGGTGATCGTGTGCCACGGCTTGAGCCGCTCGACGTTGAGGGTGAACGGTGAGTAGCGGCGGCCGCCCTTCTCTGAGCCGGACCACTCCGGGCTGGTGAAGACCGGCCGCGGTGACCGCTGGGTGTCCGGGTAGGTGATCTGGTCGCTCTCGTGCCCGGCGATCAGGTCCGCGAACGGCTGCCCGGTCCGCTTCTCAAGCGCGGCGAAGCCGGCTGCGGCGACCCGACCGTTGGTCGTGCCCGACAGCGCCAGGATCGCCTCGCACATGCGGTCGGCGGTGGCCAGCGACGGCCGACCCGCGTACGGGCCGTCGGTGACGACGCCGTTCTGGTGCCGCAGGTACTCCAACTCCGCGGTGACGTCGACGGTGAGCGCCTTCGTGGTGGTGCCGATCTTGTCGAGCAGCGGGCCGACGGCGCGCATCTTCGCACCGATCTGGGTGTAGTCCCGCTCGATCTCGATGAGCTTCGGCATGGTCGAGCCAGGCGCCGGCTCGCACTCACCGGCCTTCCAGTCCCGCACCCGACCGTTGGGCATGGCCAGTTCGTCGGGGGTGTCGTGCTGCAGTGGCGCGGCCAGCACGTCACGGCGCATCCCCAGGTGGTCGACCGCCAACTCGCTGACCTTGTCGGCCAGGGCGAGGAAGGTGTCGTAGTCGGAGTGCGCGTCGGCGGGCGGTTCGACGGCAGGGCTGAAGGCGTGCACGAAAGGGTGCATGTCGGTGGTGGAGATGTCGTGCTTCTCGTACCAGGTGGCGGCGGGCAGGACGACGTCGGCGTGCAGGCCGGTGTTGGTCATCCGGAAATCGATCGCGGTGAGCAGGTCGAGCTTGCCCGTCGGCGCCTCCTCGCGCCACACCACGTCGCGTGGGCGGTGGTCCGGGTCGGACTCCTCGGCGCTGGCCGACGAGTCGATGCCGAGCAGGTGCCGCAGGAAGTACTCGTTGCCCTTACCGGACGAGCCGAGCAGGTTCGCCCGCCACAACGTCAGGCAGCGGGGGAAGTTCGCCGGGTCGTCCGGGTCCTCGGCCACAGCGCGCAGCCGGCCGGCCTTCAGCTCGGCGACGATGTGCTCCTGCACCGTGACCCCGGCCGCCGCCGCCTCGTCGGTCAGGTCGAGGGGGTTGCGGTTGAAGGCCGGGTGGCCGGGGCTCCAGCCCATCCGCTGGGCAGCCGCGACGGTGTCCGCGAAGGCCATCCCGGCGAACCGGCCGGTGCCCAGCGGCGAGGACAGTTCGTCGGCTGGCACCCGCTCGTAACGCCACTGGTCGGTGTGCAGGTACCAGAACGGGGTGCTCGCCTGGTGACGCATCGGGCGGTGCCAGTCGAAGGCGAAGGACATGTGCTGCTGGCCGCTGATCGGCCGGGCCTTCTCCTGCCCGACGTAGTGCGCCCAGCCGCCGCCGTTGACACCCTGGCAGCCGGTCAGGGTGACCAGGGAGATGAACGCCCGGTAGGTCATGTCGGAGTGGAACCACTGGTTCGCCCCGGCGCCCAGGACGATCAGCGACCGGCCTCGGCTGCGCTCGGCGTTGCGGGCGAACTCCCGGCCGATCCGGGCGGTCAGCGCGGCCGGGACACCGGTGATGCGTTCCTGCCAGGCCGGTGTGTTCGGGGCGTCCGCGTCGTCGTACCCGGTGGGCCACTCGCCCGGCAGGTCGCCGCGGCGCACCCCGTACTGCGCCATGATCAGGTCGTAGACGGAGGTGACCAGGTGCTCGCCGACGCGCTTGACCGGTACGCCGCGGCGCATGGTCGTGCCGCCCTCGGTGTCGCCGACGTCGAACCGGGCCAGGTCGATCTCCACCGCCTCGTCGGCGAGGTCGAGCAGGCCGAGTGCCGGAACGACATCGCCGAGGTCGAGGTTCCAGCGGCCCTCGCCGGCCTCGCCGTACCGGAAGCCCAGCGACCCGTTCGGGACAACCGGTTCGCCGGTACGCTCGTCGATCAGGACGGTCCTGTGCGTGCCGTCGGCCTGTCCCAGGTCCGACGCGGTCAGGAACCGGTCCGCCGCCCAGCCGCCGCCGGCGGTCTGCCGGAGGGTGACCAGGAAGGGCAGGTCGGTGTAGCGGCGTACGTAGTCGACGAAGTAGGGCACCGTGCGGTCCCGGAAGAACTCGGTGAGGACCACGTGGCCCATCGCCATCGCCAGCGCGCCGTCGGTGCCCGGGTGCGGTGCCAGCCAGTCGTCGGCGAACTTGACATTGTCGGCGTAGTCGGGACTCACCGCGACCACCTTGGTGCCCTTGTAGCGGGCCTCGGCCAGGAAGTGGGCGTCGGGGGTGCGGGTCACCGGGATGTTCGAGCCCCACATCATCAGGTACGTGGCGTTCCACCAGTCGCCCGCCTCTGGCACGTCGGTCTGGTCGCCCCAGATCTGGGGAGAGGCGATGGGCAGGTCGGCGTACCAGTCGTAGAAGCTGAGCAGGGTGCCGCCGAGCAGGGCGTGGTAGCGGGTGCCGGCGGCGAAGGACGCCATCGACATCGCCGGAATCGGCGAGAACCCGACAACTCGGTCCGGCCCGTACGTCTTGGTGGTCCAGACGTGGGCGGCGGCGACCATGGTGATCACCTCGTCCCAGTTGGCGCGCACGAACCCGCCCCGCCCTCGCTGGGTCTTGTAGGCGCGCGCCTTGAGCGGGGTCTCCACGATCTCGGCCCACGCGGCAACCGGGTCACCGAGGCGCGCCAGCCCATCGCGGAACATCTCGGCCAGCACCCCCCGCACGTACGGATGGCGCACCCGCGAGGGCGAGTACTCGTACCAGGAGAAGGACGCGCCCCGGGGGCAACCGCGCGGCTCGTAGTCCGGCGAGTCGGGCCCGGTGGTCGGGTAGTCGGTGGCCTGATGCTCCCAGGTGATCAGGCCGTCCTTGACGAACACGTTCCAGGAACAGGAGCCGGTGCAGTTGACGCCGTGGGTGGAACGCACCACCCGGTCGTAACGCCACCGGTCACGGTAGAAGCGGTCCCAGTCGTTGCTGTCGACCTGATGCAGGGTGCGGCCGTGGTCGCCGACGGTTTCCCTGGTCAGGAAGCGACGGGTGGCCAGCAGCGGGGCCGCGCCGGGCACCTGGTCCGTTGCGGGGGTTCCGGAGGTGTCGGGCCGGCGGCGCGGTGACACGGGCTGCTCCTTCGGTGGTGCGGGGCGGTGGCTTTTGCCTTCCGTGACACGGAAGCGGGTCACGTCGGACCAAGACTGCGGAGTCAAAGACCGGCCAGGCGGGAGGCTCGGGTCCTCAAAGGGCGGGACCAAAGTCCCCATCCCGACATGGCGGATGCGAATCCCCGCGGACTGCCGACCTGTGTGGTGCTCACCTTCACCGACGAGCTGACCCGACGGCAGGGCCACCTGGCCGTGACGGGGTTTCCCGCAGCGCTCGGCGCACCGGCGGTACCGGTGCTCGGGCACCGCGGGCGCGGTGTGGACGTACCGCGCGACCGGCTCGCCGGCTGGCGGGGTGGTCCCGTCCGGTGATGCCGCCGCCGGTGGGCCCGGACGAGCGGGACGCCTGGATCGAGTCGTTGCTGAGCTTCGCCGGCTACCGGGCGCCGCAGCGGCACCGGACCACCCAGCGGGTGGACGGGGTGCCCCGCTTTTCGGCTCAACCCGGCGCGACCTCGGCCAGGCTCCGGCACAGCCGCACCTCCGGCTCGCCGTACGCCTCCTCCACCCGGGTGGCGCCGTCGGGCGTCCAGCCCTGCTTCGCGTAGAAGGCCCGAGCGGCATCGTTCGCCGCGAACACCCACAACGTCGCCGTGGCATGCCCTGCCGCCCGCAGCTTCTCGGCCGCGTCGTGCAGCAGCGTCCGACCCAGCCCGAGGCCCTGCGCTTCCGGGTGCACGTACAGGCTGAACACGTGTCCGCGGCGCGGCTCGTCCGGATCCGCGCCGAACCGCACCACCCCACGGACCCCGGGCCCGGCCACGTCGGCGACGAGCACGCCGTCGGGAGCGGCCGTGAGCACCCGCCGCCACAACGACACCGCGCCCGCCTCGTCGTAGCGGGCCCGCACCGCCGCCGGCAGCAGGTTCGCGTACGACCGGTGCCAACAGACCAGGAAGACGGCGCCGACGGTGCCGGCGTCGGCCGGCACCGCCGGCCGCACCCGCACCGGCAGGCTCACGAGCCTGACGGGGCGAGCTGCGACCGGTCGCTCACCCGCTCGGCCGCCACATGGCAGGCCACCTCGTGGCCCGAGCCCAGCGGAAACGGCAGCAACGCCGGATCGAACCGGCGGCAGTCGTCCCGGGCGAGGGGGCAGCGCGGGTGAAACGGGCAGCCGGACGGCGGGGCGGCCGGGTTCGGCACCTCACCGGAGACGGTGGCCTCGATCGGCTGGGAGAGCTCCGGGTTGGGTGCCGGCACCGCGGCGCACAGGGCGGCGGTGTAGGGGTGCCGGGGGCTGTCCAGCACCGACTTCCAGTCGCCGAGTTCGACGACCCGGCCGAGATACATCACCGCGACCCGGTCGCTGATGTGCCGCACCATGGCCACGTCGTGGCTGATGAACACGTAACTGAGGCCGAGGTCGCGGCGCAGGTTGACCAGCAGGTTCATGATCTCGGCACGCACCGAGACGTCGAGCGCCGACACCGGCTCGTCGAGCAGCAGCACCTTCGGCTCCACCGCGAGGGCCCGGGCGATGCCGACGCGCTGCCGTTGCCCGCCGGAGAGCTCGTGCGGGTACCGGGCGCCGAACGCCGCGCCCAACCCGACCATTTCCAGCAGCTCACCCACCCGCCGCTCGCGCTGTCGGCCGTCGGCAAGCCGGTGCACGGCCAGCACTTCGCCGAGCGCCTGGCCGACGCGCACCCGCGGGTTGAGTGAGGAGTACGGGTCCTGGAACAGCATCTGGATGTGCCGGCGCTGCTGGCGCAGGGCCGGGCCACGCAGTGCGGTCAGGTCCACCCCGTCCAGCTCGACCGTGCCGGAGGTCGGATCCTCCAGCCGCACCAGAAGTTTGGCCAGGGTCGACTTGCCGCAGCCGGACTCGCCGACGACGCCGAGGGTCTCACCGTCGCCGAGGGTGAGCGACACCCCGGCGAGGGCGTGCACCACGCCCTCGCCGCCCCGCACCGGATACTGCTTGACCAGGTCGGTCGCCGTGAGCATCAGTTCCTCCACTCGTGCGGGGGCACCCAGCACGCGGCCCGTCCCTGCAGCCGCGGCTGCAACCGGGGACGGGTCGCGCACTTCTCGACGGCCTGCGCGCACCGTGGCCGGAACGGGCAGCCTTCGACCGGGTCGGTGGCGGCCGGCGGCCGTCCGGGGATCTGAGCCAGCGGCGGCCGGGTGTCGTCGCTCGGGTCCGGCAGCGCGGCCAGCAGCGCCCTGGTGTACGGGTGCTGCGGGGCGGCGAACACCTGCCGCACGGGGGCGTCCTCGACCACGTGGCCCGCGTACATCACCACCACCCGGTCGACCAGGCGCGCCACCACGCCCAGGTCATGGGTGACCCAGATGGTGGTCATGCCGAGCTCCCGGCGCAGTTCGTCGATCAGCGCCAGGATCTGCTGCTGGATCGTCACGTCCAGCGCGGTGGTGGGCTCGTCGGCGATGAGCAGCCGGGGGCGCATCGCCAGCGCACAGGCAATCATCACCCGCTGCCGCATCCCGCCGGAGAACTCGTGCGGATAGGAACGCGCGGTGCGCTCCGGATCGGGAATGCCGACCCGGGCCAGCAGGTCGAGCATGCGCCGGCTCGCCTCGGCCTTCGGCACGCCGTGGGCGGTCATCGCCTCGATGACCTGGTCACCGACGCGCATCAGCGGGTTGAGCGACGTCATGGGATCCTGGTAGATCATCGCCGCGTCGTTGCCGCGGATCGCGCGTAGCTCCCGCTCGGAGAGTGCGGTCAGCTCGCGGTCACCGAGCCGCACGGTCCCGCCGGTGACGCGCAGCGGGTTGGCGAGCAGGCCCACCACGGCCAGCATGGTCAGGGATTTGCCGGAGCCGCTCTCGCCGACGACGGCGACGGTCTCCCCGGCCTCGACGGTCAGGTCGACCCCGTGCACGATCTCCCGGTCGGCGCCGCCGGACCGGGCCGATACGCGCAGGTCCGCAAGTTCGAGAAGGGCGTTCATCAGACGGCTCCGATCAGGCGCAGCCCGGTGGGGGCGGCGGCCAGTGGATCGGGCAGGCGCAGCGGGGCCGCACCGGGCACGATGGCGCCGAGCACCCGGGCGCCGGTGGCGCCGGTGCACGACGGGACGGTGGCGGGCAGACCGTGTGCGGTGTGCCAGCCGATCAGTGCGAAGGCGATGGCCTCCTTGGTGTCGGCCGGCGCGCCGAACTCGGCGGTGGTCGTGACCCGCACCCCGGTCAGCCGCTCCCGCAGTTTCGCCATCAAGGTCGGATTGGCGCATCCCCCGCCGGCGGCGACGAGGGTGTCGACCTGGTGCCGGCGTACCTGGTCGGCGACGGTCTGCGCGGTCAGCGCGGTCAGCGTCGCGGCGATGTCCGCGTCCGACAGGCCCGGATGCGCCGCCAGCGCATTCTCCAGGTAGTCGGCGTGGAACAGCTCCTTCCCGGTGGTCTTCGGCGGCTCGAACCGGTAGTACGGCTCGGCGAGCAGCTCGGTGAGCAGGGCGTCGTCCACCCTGCCGGCGGCGGCGAGGCGACCGTCCTCGTCGTAGCGCAGTCGGCCCCGGCTGGCCCGCACGACGGCGGCGTCCACCAACGCGTTGGCCGGCCCGGTGTCGTAGGCCATCGGGCCGGCGCCGTCGACCGGCCGCAGCACGGTCAGGTTGGCGATCCCGCCGAGGTTGAGGGCGGCCGGCCGGCCCGGCAGGCGGGACAGCAGCAGGACGTCCATCAGCGACACCAGCGGCGCGCCCTGGCCGCCGGCGACCACGTCCCGCACCCGTACGTCGGCGACGACCGGGGCGCCGGTCCGCTCGGCGATCCACGCCGGCTGCCCGATCTGCAGGGTGCCCCGCACCTGTCGCCCCTCCACCCAGTGGTAGACGGTCTGGCCGTGCGAGCAGATCAGGTCGACGCCGCCGGCCCGCTCGGCCGCGCCGGCGGCCACCTCGGCGAACGCCTGACCGATCAGCGTGTCCAGTTCGCACGCCTCGGCGAAGCTCAGCGCCGACGGGGGCAGGGCCCGCATCAGCCGGGCCCGGAGCTCTTCCGGGTAGCCCGAGCTGCCCTCGTGTACGACGGTGCCGTGCAGCACGCCGTCGCGCAGCGTGAAGTCGACGGCTGCGAAGTCGATGCCGTCGTGGGACGTACCGGAGATCATGCCCAGGACCTTCATGCGCTCGCCTCCAGCGCCGCCCGCAGCCGTCCGCCGCTCGCTTCCAGCCGCCGGCGGGGATCCGCCGCGTCGGCCGGGCGGTCGAGCATGAGGATCGCGGTCTTGACATCCAGCTCGGCCCGGTCGAGCGCGGCCTCCGCGACGGAGCGGGGGACGCCGGTGACCCGCCGGATGATGCGGACCGCCCGGTCGCGCAGCTTGGCGTTGGTCACCCGCAGGTCGACCATGAGATTGTCGTAGGTCTTGCCAAGCCTGATCATCGAGATGGTCGAGATCATGTTGAGCACCAGCTTCTGTGCCGTGCCCGCCTTCAGCCGGGTCGAGCCGGCCACCACCTCGGGGCCGACGAGCACTTCGATCGCCCGGTCGGCGACGGCGCTCAGCGGCGTGCCCGCGTTGCACGACAGTCCGACCGTGAGCGCGCCCCGCTCCCTGGCGGCCCGCACCGCCGCCAGGACGTACGGGGTGCGGCCGCTGGCCGAGATACCGACGACCGCGTCGGCGGCGGTGGGGGGGGGGGTGGTGTCTCCCCCCCCCCCCCCCCCCCT
>NZ_JBJZOG010000011.1:0-105623 GCF_047200535.1 Micromonospora mangrovicola
GCACATTCACGGGCAGCCGACGCCCGCCGCTTGCCACGCCCCGGGGGTCAGTCGAACGCGGCGGCGAACATGCCGGGCTCGTACGAGCCGCCCTTCTGGTGCACGATCACGGCGAGCCGGTTGGCCGCGTTGATCAGGGCGACCAGGGAGACCAGCGCGGCGATCTGGTCGTCGTCGTAGTGCTTGCGGACCTGCGCCCACGTCTCGTCGGAGACGCCCTGGGCGGCGTCGGCGAGCCGGGTGCCCTCCTCGGCGAGCGCCAGTGCGGCCTGCTCCGCCTCGGTGAAGACGGTCGACTCGCGCCACGCGGCGACCAGGTTGAGCCGTGCCGGGCTCTCCCCCTCGGCCAAGGCGTCCTTGGTGTGCATGTCGATGCACCAGCCGCAGCCGTTGATCTGGCTGGCCCGCAGCGACACCAGCTCCTGCGTCGACTTCGGCAGTGACGACTGCATGATGACCATGCCGGCGTTGGCGAACCGCTTGAAGAACTTCATGGCGGTGTCGTTCTCGAGCATGTTGAATCGGGCGTCCATCGTTCCGTCCTTCGCTTCCGTCCGGTGGGACGAACACGAGATGCCGGCCGCCGGACTCCTGTGACGGTGACGACGGCCACAACCCTGAGGTGTCACACGACGGCGAGTTCCGGCATCTCATGGGTGACGCAGCCGCGAGGGAAGAGGAGCCACCGATGGTGGGTACGCCGCAGACCGACCGCCCGGACCCGGCCACCGAGGCGTTCCTCGCCCACCGCAACCTGCTCTTCACTGTCGCGTACGAAATGCTCGGCTCGGCCGCCGACGCGGAGGACGCCCTGCAGGAGACCTGGCTGCGGTGGGCCGGGGTGGACCTGGACACGGTCCGCGACCAGCGCGCCTACCTGGTCCGGATCACCACCCGCCAGGCGCTCACCCGGCTGCGGACGCTCGGCCGCCGCAAGGAGTCCTACGTCGGGCCGTGGCTGCCCGAGCCGCTGCTCACCACGCCCGACGTGGCCGAGGACGTCGCGCTGGCCGACAGCGTCTCGATGGCGATGCTGCTGGTGCTGGAGACTCTCGCGCCGACCGAACGCGCGGTGTTCGTGCTGCGCGAGGTGTTCGACCTCGGGTACGACGAGATCGCCGAAGCCGTCGACAAGAGTCCCGCCGCCGTCCGGCAGATCGCGCACCGGGCCCGCGCGCACGTGGCGGCGCGCCGGCCGCGCCAGGTCGTGTCGGCGGCCGAGACCCGGCACGCGCTCGACGCGTTCCAGCGGGCGCTGGAAACCGGCGACCTGCAGAGCCTGCTCGACATCCTCGCGCCGGACGTCGTCCTCCTCGGCGACGGTGGCGGAGTCAAGCAGGCCGTCCCGCGGCCCATCGTCGGGGCCGACAAGGTGGCCCGCCTGCTGGCCGGCGGGTGGGGCAGGGTCGCCGACACCTCGTCGCTGCGGCCGGCGCAGGTCAACGGCCACCCGGCGCTGGTCCTCCGGCTCGACGGCGAGCTCGACAGCGTCCTGGCCCTGCGCATCGACGACGGCCTCATCACCGGGCTCTACGCCGTACGCAATCCCGAGAAGCTGTCGCACATGGCGCGGGAGACCACCCTGAGCCGGTAGGTCGAGATGGTTCGGCGGGTGAACCGGCGACGGTCGGGGCTCGTCAGCGCGGCCTGAGCCACGGTGCGCGCCGCGCGCACGCCGAGCTGTGATCGACTGGCAGCGCGCACCGGCCGCCGCCGTCCGGCAACGGCCGATCACAGAAGACCCAATGGCGTACGCACTGCTCGTCCTCCGCCGACACGGTCACCCCGCCCGGCTCCACCTGGGCGCTGAGCTGGGCCAACACCCGAGCGGCGGTACGCGCGAAGATCCGCGCGCGGTGCAGGTCCGGTGCGGTGACCGGCAGGTGGATCACCCAGCGCCCTGTCATCGGTGACGGTGACTCGCAGACTGGCCGCTCTGCCAGGCGCGCAGGGCGTTCTTGATGCGTACGTTCTCCTCCTGCACCGCGACCAGGGCGGTCTGCGCGACGGCCAGTTCGTCGGCGACCCGGTGCAGGAAGGCGCGGATCTCCACCGGGTCGAGGCGGTGCCGGCGGACGTTGAAGCAGCGTTCCCGCACCTGCCAGGGGCGCAGCGGGGCGCGGTTCGGCGTGGTCCTCTCCATCGGCGCCGGTTGCGGGGCGGGGGGCCGGCGGGTCAGCCGGCGGAGCGGGTTGCGCACGAGGTGACCGCCCTTCGTGGAGGCCGCGGATCGTGGGGGGAGGGCGGCCTCCACCGGTTGCGGTCGGCGGAGGCCGCCCTGCCGCGCCGGGGGAGCGCGGAGGGTGTGAGGTCTCGACGGCGATGCGAGACCGGTACGAGAGGCGCCAACCGACCGCAGCAGCACCGCATCACCGAGAGCGACGCTACCGATACCTCTCACCTCGGTCAACGCTCTCTTACCTGTCGAACCTATCTGCCGCCCCGGTCTGCTGCCCCTACGTCAGTTATTGCCGCTGTTTCACCTGTTGCTCGATACTGGGAGGGCCAACCGACTGCAAGGGGCCTCCACGTGCCGATTCCGCCGACCATGGGTGAGTTGATCAATGATCTGCTGAAGCGGATCGAGACGGGCGAGTTCCGGCCCGGGTCGCAGATTCCGTCCACCCAACAGCTGGCTGATCACTACGACGTGTCGGTCTCGACGATTCACCGGGCCGTGGCCACGCTGCGGGAGCAGGGGGTGCTGGTCGGCCGCCCGGGGCGCGGTGTCTTCGTCGCGGAGTCTCCACAGCGCTGACCAGCCCGCACCGGCCAGCGCCGGGTTCGGTGCCGACCGACTCCGATTGCGGCATTCAGCGGCATCGCGCGCCTGGGTCACCGCGTGACGGCGCAAACGGTGTCGATCAAGCGGGGTGTCAGTCGAACGAGGGCAGCGACGGGCCGAGGACGTCGTCGGCGTCCACGATGGTGTACGCGTACCCCTGCTCGGCGAGGAAGCGCTGCCGGTGCGCCGCGTACTCCGTGTCGATGGTGTCCCGGGACACCACCGTGTAGAAGTGCGCCTGCCGGCCGTCGGCCTTCGGCCGGAGCACCCGCCCCAGCCGCTGCGCCTCCTCCTGCCGCGACCCGAACGTCCCGGACACCTGGATCGCCACCGCCGCCTCCGGCAGGTCGATGGAGAAGTTGCCCACCTTGGAGATGACCAGGGTGCGGATCTCCCCGGAGCGGAACGCGTCGAACAGCCGCTCGCGCTCCTTGTTGGTGGTCGACCCCTGCACGATCGGCGCGTCCAGGTACTCGCCGAGCTGGTGCAACTGGTCGAGGAACCCGCCGATGACCAGGGTCTGCTCGTTCGGGTGCCGGTCCACCAGCGCCTTGACCACCGGCAGCTTGGTACGGGCGGTCGCCGCCATCCGGTAGCGCTCCTCGGCCTCCGCCGTCGCGTACGCCATCCGCTCCGCGTCGGTCAGGGTCACCCGTACCTCGGTGCACTCGGCCGGGGCGATCCAGCCCTGCGACTCGATGTCCTTCCACGGCGCGTCGTACCGCTTCGGGCCGATCAGGCTGAACACGTCGCCCTCCCGGCCGTCCTCGCGGACCAGGGTCGCCGTCAGGCCCAGCCGGCGGCGGGCCTGGAGGTCCGCGCTGAACCGGAAGATCGGCGCGGGCAGCAGGTGCACCTCGTCGTAGATGACCAGGCCCCAGTCGCGGGCCCCGAACAGGTCCAGGTGGGTGAACGCGCCGCCGCGCCGCGAGGTGAGCACCTGGTACGTGGCGATGGTGACCGGGCGGATCTCCTTGCGCTCGCCCGAGTACTCGCCGATCTCGTCCTCGGTCAGCGAGGTGCGGGCCACCAGCTCCCGCTTCCACTGCCGGCCCGCCACCGTGTTGGTGACCAGGATCAGCGTGGTCGCCTTCGCCTCGGCCATCGCCGCCGCCCCCACCAGGGTCTTGCCGGCGCCGCAGGGCAGCACCACCACGCCCGACCCGCCGGCCCAGAACGCCTCCACGGCCTCCCGCTGGTACGACCGCAGCGTCCACGGCCTGCCGCCGTCCTTGCCGGCCTCGGCCAGCTCGATCGGGTGCGCCTCACCATCCACGTACCCGGCCAGGTCCTCGGCGGGCCAGCCGAGCTTGAGCAGCGCCTGCTTGAGCCGGCCCCGCTCGGACGGGTGCACCTGGATCGTGTCGTCGTCGATCTTGTTGCCGAGCATGCCGGCGAGCTTCTTGCTCTTGGCGACCTCGATCAGCACCACCCGGTCCAGGGCGCGCAGCACGAGGCCGTGCGCCGGGTCGTTGGCGAGCTGGAGCCGGCCGTACCGGTCCATGGTCTCGGCCACGTCGACCAGCAGCGCGTGCGGCACCGGGTAGCGGGAGTACTTGATCAGCGCGTCCACCACGCCCTCGGCGTCGTGGCCGGCGGCCCGCGCGTTCCACAGCCCCAGCGGGGTGAGCCGGTACGTGTGTACGTGCTCCGGGGAGCGCTCCAGCTCGGCGAAGGGCGCGATGGCCATCCGGCAGGCCTGCGCGTCGGGGTGATCGATCTCCAGCAGCAGGGTCTTGTCCGACTGCACGATCAGTGGTCCACCGCTCACGCCAGCGTCCTCTCCTTGCCGCGATCAGGGCCGCCCGCACCGCGGCTGACCTGCCGGAGGCGGACCATCCAGTGTTGCACGGGTGAAGGTGTCCGGAAAAAGTCACGCCGGACAGGCAACGTGACAGGGTTCCCATACGTCTAGCAAGCGGGACAACTGTCCAGGGGAGGGCCAATGAAGCGTGTCCGGTTCACCGCCCGGGTCGTCGCCCTGGCCGCGGTCGTGCTGGTCGGCGTCGGTGCGTGCGCGCTCGATCCGCGAGGCGACAGGGCCGGGGCCGCCGCCCCGGCCCCGGTCGCCGAGACGGAACGGGTATCGGGGGCGAGCGCGGTGCCCACGCCGGACCAGACGACCGGGTCCCCGTCGGCGGTGCCGAGCCGGACGGCCACGCCGAAACCCAGCCGGACGGCGGAGCCGACCGCCGCGCCGAAACCGAGCCCGACCGGGTTCACCGGCTGTCCGCAGGGCGAGCACCAGCGGGCCGTGGAGACGTACCTGGCCCGGCTGGGCGGGTTCGGGCAGGTCACCGTGGACGGCAAGCAGTCCGCCGCCGACTGCGCCGCGATCAAGAAATTCCAGCGCCGGTACGGGATCAGCCCGGCCGCCGGCCGCGCCGGCCCCAGCACGTACGACGTGGCCCGGCGGCTGGCCACCACCGACGTGCACCGCTGCCAGGCCGGCTCCGGCCTCACCTTCTGCGTCGACCTGACCCGGCAGACCGTCTGGGCGATGCGCGGCGGCAAGATTGTGATGGGGCCGACGGTCACCCGCACCGGCATGGCCGGGTACGCCACCCCGGCCGGCACCTACCGGGTGGGCGGGCGGAACCTGAAGGAGTGGTCCAACCCGTACGAGGTGTGGCTGCCCTACTGGCAGCGGTTCAACGGCGGGATCGGCTTCCACGAGACCACCACGTACCTGCACAACAAGTCGATCGGCTCGCACGGCTGCGTCAACCTGCTGCACCAGGACGCGGTACGGCTCTGGGAGCTGGGCTCGATCGGCACCCGGGTGGTCGTATTCGGCCGCCGCCCCGGCACCTGAGCCGTCCCGCCCGTGGCCGTCCCGGGCGGATCAGGGTTTTATCCCCTGTCCGCCCGTGCGCTCCGGTGTCACGCTGGAAGCGGGACCGGACGGGGCGGGAGGGATGGCATGACTGTCGACCACGATGTGCTCCCCGAGCAGGACCGCGCGCACGACGACGAGGTGCCCACCCCCGTCCTCGTCGGGTACGCGGCGGCCGCCGCCGCCCTGTTCGGCTGGTTCCTGTTCGGGCTGCTGGTGCAGCGACAGGGCTTCGTCGACTCGGTCGGTGAGTCGGCCGGCGCCGGGTTCGGGCTGCTGCTCGCCGTCTCGGTGATCGGCGCGTTCCGCCACAACGGGGAATGACGACGGCTCCAGGTCGCGGCGCAGGACGCGCCGCGCTGGGGCCGTCGCCCGGTTCAATCCTCCAGCACCGCCGCGGTGATCCGGTGCAGCGCGAAGGTGTGCAGCATCTCCGTACGC
Organism: Micromonospora mangrovicola; assembly: GCF_047200535.1. Classification (NCBI taxonomy): domain Bacteria; kingdom Bacillati; phylum Actinomycetota; class Actinomycetes; order Micromonosporales; family Micromonosporaceae; genus Micromonospora; species Micromonospora mangrovicola. The sequence continues at coordinate 6,063 of NZ_JBJZOG010000011.1, forward strand.
TCGTCCTCGGCCCGCAGGTAGCCCGCCCCGATCGACACCGGCCGGACCAGCCGGGACGCGGTCGCCCCGTGCGCGTCGACGTAGCCCACCCAGACCAGCGCCTTGTCCCGGACGGCCTGCTGAAGCACCGCGAGCGCGTCGCTGTGGGTGTGCGCCGGGGCCGGACCGGTCCGCGCCGTGCCGCCGCGGACCACCGCCGGGGCCCGCCGGGCCGCCCGCGCCGCCGCCTCGCCGCGCCGGATCTGCTCCACCACACCGAGCAGCCGGGGCAGCGGCAGCTTCGGCGCCGCGAGCGGGTCCATGCCGCGGGTGACGGCCGGCACCCGGGCCGGCGCCCGCCGGGTCTTCGGCCGGGACAGCACCGCCGCGCCGCTGGCGTCCTCCGGCACCGGCGCGTACCCGGCCTCGCGCAGCGCGGTCAGCATCCGCCCCACCTGGCACGGGGTGACCAGCACCGTGGGCGCCAGCCGGCGAAACGCCATCGACTCCAGCCGCTTGTCCGCCTGCACCTCGGTGAGCAGCGCCTCGTCGTCGCTGCGCACGTAACCGCCGGCCGAGCCGACCCGCAGGCCGCCGTGCTTGCGGGCCACGTCGTCCACCAGGTACGTCAGCCCTTGCGGTACCGGGGTGCGGGACCGGCGGCGGAACAGTGAGTGCAGGTCGTCGGCCGAGTAGCCGGCGTCCAGGGCGCGCCGGACGCTGGCCGTGGTGACCCGGTGCACGCTCGCCCCGCCCGCCGACTCGTGTTCGGCCACCACGTCCAGCTCGGCGGCGAGCGCCGGGTCGGGCGGGCCGGGCACCACCACGGTCAGGTCGGCCTGCACGAGGAAGTGGTCCACCGGGGCGGGGAGCAGGGCGTCCAGCGCCCGTACGGCGGTCGACGGCTCGCCCGACTCGGCGTCGGAGTGCAGCCCGAGCGGGTCGTCGGCCCGCTCGTCGGCGTCGGTCACCTCGGCCAGCAGCAGCCGCCCGTACGAGGTGAGCGCGCCGAGCCCGGTGACCCCGAGCTGGGCCGCCTCGGCCAGCACCTCCCGGTGCGCGGCCTCCCGGCCGCGGGCCCGCCGGGGCGCCCGCCAGTCCAGCAGCTCCAGCACCTCGTCCGGGGTGGGCGCGGTCGCCGGGGTGAGGTCGGCCAGCACGGCGAGCACCGAGCGGCGGGCGGCCGGAGCGCCGGCCCGTTCCGCCTCGGCGGAGAGCACCGAGATCGGCCGGTCCCGGTCGTCGCGCTGGCCGACCAGGCCCACCTGGCGGGTCATGGTCAGCCAGGCCCGGGCCAGCTGCTCCCAGCGCTGGGCGAGCGAGGTGGCCCGCCACACCTCGTACCCGCCGGTGGGCAGGATCTGCTGGTCGCCGCCGTGTCGGGTGGTGGCGGCACCGGTCAGGTCCAGCTCGCCGAGCAGCCCGGCCGCGTACGCCACCTCGAAGAGCAGCGCGGTGGTGGCGTCGTCCAGCCCCAGGCCCCGCGCCAGCCGGCGCAGGTCCCGGACGCCGACGCCGCCGGAGCGCAGCACCGGTGCCGGCTCGGCGGCGAGGCTCTCCAGCAGCGCCTCGGTGTGCCGGACCACCTCCATGGTCTGCCCGGCTCCGGCGGAGTCCACGGCCTTCACCTCGCGGGGTGGGCCGGCCACCACCGGCGGGCTGGTGCGCAGCGGGCCCAGCGGGCCGCTGTCCCGGCGCAGCAGCAACCCCACCTCGCGGGGCAGCTCCACGGTGCCCGCGCCGCCCTTGCCGCCCGACATCCGGACGAGCAGCCGGTGCTCGACCAGCCAGCGGATCGGGGAGCCGGTCGGCGCGCCGCCGTTGACCAGGTCCGGCGGAAGCGCGTCCTCGGCGCCGGTGGCGGGGGCCTCCAGCGCGCCCGGGGGCACGGTGCCGACCGGCGGGCCGGCGGCCAGCCGGTCCAGGATCGCCCGGGCCGACGGCGGCGCGGCCAGCAGCGTCCGCCGCAGCTTCGCCGGGTCCGCGCACAGCTCCGCCGCCCGCGGGTCCAGCTCCGCCGCGGGTCGGCCCAGCCCCGCCGGGTACGGGGCCACCTCGTCGACACCGCCCACGACGTGCAGGTCGTGCTCGGGGCCGTACAGCAGGAAGAGCGCGCGGAGCCGGTTCACCGCGCCCCGGACGGCGGTCGGGGCGGGCGGGTGCGGACCGGCGGTGGCCATCGCCAGGATGCTGTCGGTGGAGGTGCCGCCGCCGTGCGGGTCACGGGTGAGCCGGGCGGCATCCAGCATCTGGAGGGTGAACTGGTCCAGGCCGTCCAGCGCCCGGGCCACCGAAACGCGGGACTGGGCGCGGATGGCCAGCGCAGAGACGTCGGTCGGCACCGGCACGACGAGGTCGGGCCGCAGCTGAAGCAGGGCGGCCAGGGACTCGTCGGGGAGCGTCCGCAGATGGTCGGCGAGTGAGGTGGTCATCGTCGTTCCACGCTAGCCCGGCCGGGGGCCGTCGCGCCCCTCGGACGGGTACGTTCTCGGCATGCCCCCGTTCATGGTCGGCTTCGACCTCGACATGACCCTGGTCGACTCGCGTCCCGGTATCGCCGCCGCCTACCGGGCGCTGACCGCCCGGACCGGCGTGCCCGTGGACGCCGAACTGGCGGTCTCCCGGCTCGGCCCGCCGCTGCGCACCGAGATCGCGCACTGGTTCCCGCCGGAGCGGATCGAGGAGGCGGTGACGATCTACCGGGAGCTCTACCCGGCGTACGCGATCACCCCGACCCTGCCGATGCCCGGCGCGGCGGCCGCGATCGACGCGGTGCACGCCGGGGGCGGTCGGGTCATGGTGGTCACCTCGAAGATCGGCCGGCTGGCCAAGCTGCACCTGGACCACCTCGGGCTGGCCGCCGACGAACTCGCCGGGGACCTCTTCGCCGAGGAGAAGGCGACCGCCCTGCGGGAACACGGCGCGACCCTTTACGTGGGCGACCACGTGGCCGACATGGCGGCTGCGGGAGCGGCGGGAATCCCAGGTGTGGGAGTGGCGACCGGGCCCTGCTCGACGGACGAGTTGAGGGCCGCCGGAGCCCACCTGGTGCTCGATGATCTCACCGGATTCCCGGCGGCGCTGGACCGGATCATCCGGCTAGCCTTGGAGGGGTAGTGGTCTCCAGAGCGAAGCAGGGGTTTTCAGGTGCCGACGGGTCGAGTGAAGTGGTATGACGCGGCCAAGGGTTACGGGTTCGTCACCAGTGACGAGGGTGGCGACGTGTTCCTGCCCAAGGCGGCGCTGCCGGCGGGCGTCGCCGACCTGAAGGGCGGCCAGCGGGTCGATTTCAGCGTGGTCGACAGCCGTCGCGGCGCCCAGGCGATGGGCGTGAAGCTGCTGGAGGCGCCGCCGTCCGTGGCGGAGCTGCGCCGCCGACCGGCCGAGGAGCTGCACGGCCTGGTCGAGGACATGATCAAGGTGCTGGAGGCGAAGGTCCAGCCGGACCTGCGCCGGGGCCGCTTCCCGGACCGGAAGACCGCGCAGAAGATCGCTCAGCTGGTCCACGCGGTGGCGCGCGAGCTGGAGGTCTGAGGGACGAGCCCGGCGTCGGCGGCCCGGCCCAGCAGCGCCTCGACGGCGGCGAAGCCGGCCTCACCCAGGTCGGCGGTGAACTCGTTGACGTAGAGGCCGATGTGCCGGTCCACCACGTCGGGCTCCATCTCCTGCGCGTGGTGCAGGACGTACTCCCGGCTGGCCTCCGGGTCGGCCCAGGCTTGGCGTACCGACTCGCGGATCCAGGCGGCGGCCTCGACCGGGTCGACCGCGCCCTTGCGGGCCAGGATCGCGCCGAGCGGGATCGGCAGGCCGGTGTCGCCCTCCCACCACTCACCGAGGTCGACCAGGGCGGTCAGCCCGTGCCGGGGGTAGGTGAAGCGCGCCTCGTGGATCACCAGGCCGGCGTCGTACCGGCCGGCGGCGACGCCCGGCATGATCTCGTGGAAGGGCACCACCTCGATCCGGGCCGGTGACTGCTCGGCCGCCCAGAGCCGGAAGAGCAGGTACGCGGTGGTCCGCTCGCCCGGCACCGCCACGGTCGCGCCGGAGAGGTCGGTGCGGTCGCCCCGGGTGAGCACCAGCGGGCCGCAGCCCCGGCCCAGCGCCCCGCCGCAGGGCAGTAGGTGGTAGTCGTCCAGCAGCCAGGGCAGCGCCGCGTAGCTCACCTTCACCAGGTCGAACGCGCCACGTTCGGCGGCCGTGTTGGTCACGTCCACGTCGGCGTAGGTCACCTCGACCGGTGGTGCGCCCGGCACCCGACCGTGCACCAGGGCGTCGAACACGAAGGTGTCGTTGGGGCAGGGGGAGATCGCCAGGGAGAGCGCCACGCTCCCACGTTAACCCTGCCCCGCCGACCACCCGCCACCCCCGCCTGGTGCTGTGACCCGGACACCCTCTTTTCAGCGCCTACAAACTTGATGACGTAGACGGATCAGGTTCCCTGACCGGGCGATCGTGCTCCCTGCACCAGACCGGTGTGCTCCCTGCACCAGACCGGTGTGCCCTCTGCTTCAGACGGGCGTGCTCTCCGCTTCAGACGGGCGTGCTCTCCGGCCCAGACGGGCGTGCTCTCCGCCCCAGACGGGCGCGCTGCCTGCCGCAGCTGTGGCGTGCCGTCTGCCCCACGGTGGGCGTGCCCGCTGTCCGAAAGGGGCGTGCACAGACGGGCCTGCTCTACCGCAGATGGGCGTGCTGCCTGCCCTGGGCGGGAGTGCTGCCTGCGCCAGATGGACACGCTCTGTGGCGCAGGTAGATCGGTTCGCACGGGAGATTCGCTGAATCGTCCACGTCATCAAGTTCGTAGTGGCTCCAACCACTTGCCGGTCCCCAGGCGAGCGGGTTTTCCACAGCGTTGTCCACAGGTGGATACCTGGCCTTGAAGGGCGCCCGGACGCGGTCGAGCATGACCGGGTGGCTGATTTCGAGCATCGCACCGATCTGGGCGCGACCCTGCGAGCTTTGCGCCGCGCGGCCGACCTGAGCCAGCGGCAACTGGCCGCGAGGTCGGGGGTGCCGCAGGCGACGATTGCCCGGATCGAGTCGGGGCGGTGCACCGATCCCGGCTACCGCACGGTTGAACGACTGGTCGGCGGGGCAGCCGGCAGCATCACCATCTCCGCGCATCCCGCCGGTGAGCTGCCACCCGTACCGCAGGCGGAGCTGCGGGACGCGGCCGGCCGGCGCTGCCCCGCGCACCTCGACGCCCGCGGGGTGCGCGAGCCCCGGGACTGGCCGGGTGCGTGGTGGGCGCACTGGTACGTCGTTCCGCCCGAGCGCTGGCCTCGACTGCCGACGGTGACGTACCGGCTGGACCGGGACGAACGGGACCGCCAGCGGAAGCGTGACCGGGTGCGTCAGGACTACGTGGTGCGCCGGTACGTCGACCCGGCGCTCCCGTCGACCTCCTGGCGGTTGGTCGCCGAGCTGCCCGACGGAGAGCTGGTCGGCGAGCTGCGCGCGCACGAGCACAGCGACGAGATGCTGGTCGGGCACTCCCGGCCGGGCCGGCGGGAGGTCGTGCTCGACGGGGTGCTCGTCGCCACGCCCTACCAGCTGTTGGGCATCGGGCGGCGGTTGGTCGCGGCGCTGACGGCGGAGATGGACCGGGCGGGCATCCGCTCGGCCCACGCGGTCGCCGAGTTCGGCGGCATCGACTTCCTGCTCGCCTGCGGCTTCGCGGTCCAGGCGAGCCGGCCCGCGGCGCTGCGGCTGAACCGGCCGGTCAGCGCACGGCCGCCGGGGTGAGGGCCGCCGCCGCCGTGGTGAGGGCGGCGAACGCCTCCCGCATCCGCCAGGCGCCCCGGTCCCGGGGCCCGACCGGGTTGGAGACCGTGCGCAGCTCGGCGAAGGGCAGGCCGGTCTGGGCGGCGGCGACCGCCACGCCGTACCCCTCCATCGCCTCGGCCACCGCGTCGGGGTGACGGGCGGCGAGGGCCGCCGTGCCCTCGGCCGTGCCGGTCACCGTGCCGACGGTGAGCACCGTGCCGACGACCGCCGCTGGGAGCGCCGTCCGCAGGGCGTCCAGCAGCCCCGGGTCGGCCGGCACCACGCTCCCGACACCCAGCAGCTCCGCCGGCATGCCCAGCTCCTCGATCGAGAGGAAGCCCGCCGGCGACTCCGCCCCCAGGTCCGCCGCCACGCTGCGGGTGGCCAGCACCGTGCCGCCGACGGCCACCCGGCCGACGAAGCCACCCGCGATGCCCGCGCTGACCACCGCCCGGTACGGCCGTCCGGCCGCCTCCGCCAGCGCCAGCAGGCGGGCGGTGGCGGCGCCGGCGACGGCGGGGCCGACCCCGACCGGGGCGACGGTCGCCGTCGGGTCGGTGAGGCCCGCCCGGACCGCCTCCGCCTCGGCGGGTACGGCGGTCACCACCAGCAGCCCGCTCACGTGACCGGTCCCCGGGACTCCCGCTGGTTCTCCTCCCCCGTCCCGCCGGCCCCGCCGACCGAGGAGGGGCGGTAGATGTGGAAACCGGGCGGCGCCAGGCCGTCGGCGTCGACCGGTTCCGTGCTGCCGTTCCGGCCCGGGGCCGGCGAGGTGGGCGCCGGGTCGGCGAACTCCTCGACCGGCTCGGGACCCAGCTCGTCGTCGCCCAGCGGGCGGCCGACCAGGTGCTCGTTGCGCAGCCGGCCGGCCACCAGCAACCCGCGGGCCGCCACCAGGGCGGCGACGCAGGCGGCGACCGCGACCCCGACCCGCCCGGTGAACGGGACCAGGCCCAGGCCGCCGCCGGCCACGAAGGCCAGCATCAGCACCGTCTCGGAGTGGGCGAAGGAACTGGCCCGCAGCCGCTCCGGGATCCGCTCCTGGATCGACGCGTCAACGGCGAGCTTGGCGATCCCGCTGATCAACGAGGCGACCAGGCAGAGCCCGGCCACCAGCGGGAGCGAGAACTTCAAGGCCGCCAGCACCGCCACCCCGGCCACGATGATCGTGCCGCTGGACTGGATCGCGGTGGGCCGGTGGATCCGCAGCCGGGTGCCGATGGCGGTGGCCAGGAAGCTGCCCACCGCGAGCGCCCCGCCGATCAGCCCCAGCGCGGCCTGAGCGCCCAGGGTCCGGCCGAAGAAGTCGGTGGTCAGGTCGCCGGCCTTGATCGCGAAGGCCAGGAAGAGCAGCAGGAAGCCGTACAGCCCGCGCAGCGCCGCCGCACCGATCAGGGTGGCGATCACCAGGCGCCCGGCGGGGCGGCCCCGGCCCAGCGGTCGCTCGCCGTCTCGGCGGCGCAGTGCCCGGAGCGGGCGGGGGACGCGCTCCGGGGGCTCCGAATCGGCTCTCGGCGGCAGCCGCAGCGCGATGACCATGCCGACCAGGAAGATCAGCGAGGCCACCCGGAGCGGCCACTGCGCGCCGAACCAGAACGCGGCCAGCCCGAGCGGGGCGACCAGCGCGCCGGCCACCGTGCCGTAGACGCTCGCCCGCGCGCCCACCTGGGACAGCCCCAGCCCCTCCGGCAGCAGCCGGGGCACCGCCGCCGAGCGGGCCACCCCGTACGCCCGGGAGAGGGCGAGCACGCCGAACGCCGCCGGGTAGAGCCCGAAGGTGCCGATGTAGTCGGAGATCAGCCAGGCGAGGAAGGCCCGGCCGAGCATGGTGGTGGCCAGCGCGTACCGGCGGCCGTGCCGGAAGTGGTCCAGCAGCGGGCCCACCACCGGGGCGAGCATGGCGAACGGCACCATGGTCACCAGCAGGTAGAGCGCGACCTTGTTCCGGGCCTCGCCGAGCGGCACGTCGAAGAAGATCGTGCCGGCCAGCCCGATGGCGATCAGGGTGTCCCCGGCACAGGAGAGGGCGTGCAGATCGAACAGGCGGACCATGCCGACCTCGTTGCCGGCGCTGCGGGCCCGGGCCGACCCGGCCCGCCGGGTCATCCACCGTCCGCCCCGTAGCGAGCCACGGAACAGCAGGCGGGTGGCGCGGATGCCCGTACCGACGGTCCGCCCGAGGACGGACCGCCCGGAGCGGGAGGACAGCGGCATGCCCCCCATCCTCACCCATCTGCTCCAGGCATGCGCCACCAGCCGGGCAGAACGCCTCCGGGGAGTGCCTGTCAGCCGACCGTGGGCATGGGGAACAATGGGTGGGTGACCAGGCCCGCCTCCGCCCGCGCTCCCCGGCTCGACCAGGTCTGCGCCGCCGCCGTCGAGGTGGCCCGCGCCGGCATCACCGAGGTGGATCCCGCCGACGTCGGCGAACACCTGCAGGTCGTGGCCGAGGGTGATCGACTCGTGACGCACTACTTCGAATGCCGGCTGGCCGGCTACCGCGGCTGGCGGTGGGCCGTCACGGTGACCCGGGTGCCGCGCAGCCGGCTCGTCACGCTCTGCGAGACCGTCCTGCTGCCCGGCCCGGACGCGCTGCTCGCCCCGGGCTGGGTGCCCTGGCAGGAGCGCCTCAAGCCGGGCGACCTGGGCCCCGGTGACCTGCTGCCCACCCCGCCGGACGACGAGCGCCTCGCCCCCGGCTACGTGCTCTCCGACGATCCGGCGGTGGAGGACACCGCCTGGGAGCTCGGCCTGGGCCGGGCCCGGGTGCTGTCCCGGGAGGGCCGCTCGGACGCCGCCCAGCGCTGGCACGACGGCGACCACGGCCCGTCGGCGGCGATCTCGGTGGCCGCCCCCGCCGCCGCCCGCTGCGGCACCTGCGGCTTCTACCTGCCGCTCGCCGGCGCGCTGCGGCAGTCCTTCGGCGCCTGCGGCAACTTCTACGCCCCGGACGATGGCCGGGTGGTGAGCGCCGACCACGGCTGCGGCGCGCACTCGGAAACGCTGATCGAGGCGGCCGAAACGCCGGTCGACGAGCTGCCCACGGTCTACGACGACAGCGCGGTCGAGGCGGTGTCGGTGAGCCGGGCCCCGGGCTCGGTCGAGGCGGCCGAGCCGGGAGAGCCGTACGGCCACCCCTGACCCCTGACGGGTCAGCCCTGACCGGCGGCGGCCTCCCGGCGGCGACGCCGGTTCGCGTCGTGCCGCATCATCACCGCGAGGCCGGGAAAGCCCCACAGGAATCCGGCCAGGCAGGTCCAGAGCCAGTTCTGGTGCCCGTGCTCGGTGAGCCAACCGCGGAAGGCCAGCAGCACCAGCCCCACCACCGCCCAGATGATCAGCCCCGCGACGGCGATCGGCACCATCGGCGGGTCGAGCGGCTCGGGCCGTGGCGGTTGCTCCTGGGGCACGGCCACAGCGTACGCGATCGTCTTCCCCTCGCCGCCGATGATCTGGGACGATGCGCGGACCTCGTGAGTCCGGTCATATCCGATGTCGTTAGCCAGGCTCATTAGTTAAACTAACTACTGTGACGGAGCGGACGGTGACGGCGAAACGCGTGCCACCGGCGCAGCTGGCCCCTCAGTTGCGTGATGCGATCACTCGGCTCAACCGGCGGGTCCGACAGGCCCGCCCGGTCGGTGACCTGACGGTCACCCAGCTCTCCGCGCTCACCAGCCTCAAGCTGGCGGGCGCGCTGACACCCCGGGAGCTGGCCGACGTTGAGCGGGTGCAGCCGCCGACGATGACCAAGATCGTCGCGAAGCTGGAGGAGCGCGGCCTCGTGCAGCGCACCCCCCACCCGACCGACGGCCGGCAGGTCATCCTCGCGGCGACCGAGGGGGGACGGGCGGTGCTCGAACAGTTCGAGCGGGCCCGCAACTCATGGCTGGCCGAGCGGCTGGCCGCGCTCACCGAGGAGGAACGCGACACGCTGCGGCGGGCCGCCGAGATCCTCCAGGGAATCGCTCGCGCCTGAGCCGGTACCCGCGCCCCGCGGTCCGCTTCGTCCGCTGTGGATGAGGCGTACATGATCGCAAGGAGGCGCACCTAGAGTGCAGGCCAAGCTGAGCACGATGTTCCAGTCCCTACGAGTCCGCAACTACCGACTCTTCGCCACCGGACAGCTGATCAAGTTGATCGGCGTCTGGATGATGTTCATCGCCCAGGACTGGCTCGTCCTCGAGCTCAGCGACAACTCCGCCACTGCGCTCGGTGTGGTCACCGCGCTGCAGTTCACCCCCGTCCTGCTGCTGACCCTGCTCTCCGGCCGCCTCGCCGACCGGTACGACAAGCGGCTGCTGCTGTTCGTCGCCAACGCGTTCTGGACCGTGCTGGCGCTGGTGATGAGCCTGCTGGTGCTCACCGGGCTGGTGCAGCTCTGGCACGTCTTCGCGTTCGCCGGCCTGCTCGGGGTGGCCAACGCGGTGGAGACCCCGGTACGGCAGGCGTTCGTCTCCGAGCTGGTCGGCGTGCCGCTGCTGCCGAACGCGCTCTCCCTCAACGCGGCCACCTTCAACTCGGCCCGGATCGTCGGGCCGGCCGTCGCCGGCCTGGCCATCGCCGCCTTCGACGTCGGGCCGGTGTTCCTGTTCACCGCGCTCAGCTCGATCGCCCCGCTGGTCAACGTGGTGCGGATGCGCCCCGAGGAGCTGCACCGCAAGGACCTGCCGGCGACCGGCCAGCGCGACCGGGCCCGGGTGGTGGACGGCCTGCGGTACGTCTGGCGCCGGGCGGACCTCCTGCTGCCGATGGCGCTGATGTCGGTGGTCGGGATGAGCCTGTTCAACTTCCAGCTCACCCTCGCCGCGCTGGCCAAGACCGTGTTCAAGACCGGGGCCGCCTCTTTCGGCCTGTTCAGCACCGCCCTCGCGGTGGGCGCGCTGGCCGGGGCGCTGGCCGGCACCGGTCGGCGCAGCCGCCCCTCGGTCTGGCTGGTCCTCGGTGCGGCGATCGGCTGCGCCAGCTTCGGCACCCTGGTCGGGCTCGCCCCGACGTACGGGCTGGTGGTGGCGCTGCTGATGCCGACCGGGTTCTTCATGGTCTTCTTCGCCCAGGCCGCCAACCAGCGGGTCCAGCTCGGCGTCGACGCCGCCTTCCGGGGCCGGGTCATGGCCCTGTGGGTGCTGGTCTTCCTCGGCACCAACCCGGTCGGCGCGCCGATCATCGGCTGGGTGGCCGAGACCTTCGGCGCCGGGGCGAGCATCTGGATCGGTGGCCTGATCTCGCTGGCCGCCGCGCTCCTCGCGCTCACCTGGCAGCTCCGCCGGTCCGGCGCCCGGCTGCGGCTCCGGGTGCTGCCGATGCCCCGCTTCTACGTGGTTTCGCCCGGCGCGGAGTGATTTTCGCAGGGGCCGGTCCCCGACACGGGGGGCCGGTCCCCGCCCATACATTCGCGTCCGGATGTCGGCAATCGGGTGGCGGCCGGCCGCGACGCGGCTTAACGTCGATATGTGGGAGCGGGCCGGGGACTGCTGCTGGTGCTGGCGATTCTCGCCGTGTGCTGCCTACCCGCCCTCTTCGCGCTGGCCTTCTGCGCCGACGAGATCATCGATCGGGTGGTCTGCCGGTGGGCCGAGTGGCGGGAGCAGCGCCGCGAACAGCGCACCATCGCCCGGCTGGACCGGGCGATCGAGGCGGACGCGCTCACCCGGGACATCGACCTCACCGAGTTCGACCGGGACGGCCGGCGACCGCTGGAACAGCTCGCCACCGACCTGCGCCGGCTCGGTGGGCACCGGCTCGCCGCCGTCCACCGGTCGGTGGTCTGGCACGGCGCGGTCATCGACGCGTACGACGAGCGGTTGCGCGCCGCCTGCCGGGCACTGGGCATCGTGGAGCATCTGGCCGAGTTGGACGGTGTCGACCGGGAGATCGAGCGGGTCCGGGTGGAGGGGCTGCTGCACGCCGCCGGGCTCACCCTGCCCGCCGCCCGTGCCGGCCACCACCAGCGGCACCGCTGACCGGTGCGGCTCTTCGTCGCGGTCTACCCGCCCCGGCCGGCGGTCGAGGACCTGACCGGCCAGGTCACCCGGCTCCGGGTCGGGGCCGCCTCCGCCGCCGGCACCAACGTACGGCTGGCCGACCCGGCCGAGGCCCACCTCACCGTCGCCTTTCTCGGCGACGTCGAGGACGACCGACTGGTCGAGGTGGAGAGCACGCTCGGCGTGGCTGTTGAGACGTTCCGGGACGGCCGGGCCAGCTCCCCCCGGCTCCGACTGGGCGGTGGCGGCAGCTTCGGACGTGGCCGGTTCACCGTCCTCTGGGTGGATCTGCGGGGCGACGTCGAGGCGCTGGCGACGCTGGCCCGGCTGATCCGGCTCGGCCTGCGCCGGGCCCGCCTGCCGCACGACGAGCGGCCGTTCCGGCCGCACCTGACCATCGCCCGCCCCGGCGATCGGGTCGACCGCGCCGACATCCTGGCCGACCGCGAGACCCTGCACGACTACCTCGGCCCGGAATGGCCGGCCGCCGAACTCGTCCTGGTCCGCAGCCACCCCGGCCCGCACCCCAGCTACGACCGCCTGGCGGCCTGGCCGGTCTGAGCGGACCGGCGCGCACCTGGGGTGACGGGTTGCGGCATGCCGGGGCATTCCGAGGACCGGAAGCCGAGACATGCCGCAACCCGTGGATCATGCGCCGGGCCGGCCAGGCGCGACCCGGCGCGGCGTCACCAGGCCCAGGCCTCCGGGCCGGGGCCGCCGTTGCCGACCGGCGGAAAGAGCTCGTCGAGCTTCTGCAAGGTGGCCTCGTCGAGGGTGATGTCGAGGGCGCCGAGGTTGCGGTCCAACTGGTCCATGGTGCGCGGGCCGACGATCGGGGCGGTCACCCCGGGGCGCGAGAGCAGCCAGGCCAGCGCGACGTCGGCCGGATCGTGGCCGAGGTCCGCGCAGAGCTTCTCGTACGCCTCGACGGTGGGCCGGTGCGCGGCGAGCGCGTCGGCCGACCGGCCGCTGGTGCCGCGGGCCGCGCTGCCCTCGGCCATCTTCCGGATGATCCCGGAGAGCAACCCGCCGTGCAGCGGGGACCAGGGGATGATGCCCAGCCCGTAGTGCTGCGCGGCCGGGATGACCTCCAACTCGACGCAGCGGGTCATCAGGTTGTAGATGCACTGCTCGGAGACGAGGCCGAGGAAGTTGCGCCGGCCCGCCGCGGCCTGCGCCTGGGCGATGTGCCAACCGGCGAAGTTGGACGATCCGACGTAGAGGACCTTGCCCTGGGCGACCAGGGTCTCCATCGCCTGCCAGATCTCCTCCCACGGCGTGGTCCGCGAGATGTGGTGCATCTGGTAAAGGTCGATGGTGTCGGTCTGCAGCCGGCGCAGCGACTCCTCGCAGGCCCGGATGATGTGCCGGGCGCTGAGGCCCTGGTCGTTGGGCCACTCGCTCATCTTGCCGTACACCTTGGTGGCCAGCACCACCTTGTCGCGGCGCCCGCCGCCCTGCGCGAACCAGCGGCCGACGATCTGCTCGGTGACGCCCTCACCGAGCTTCCAGCCGTACACGTTGGCGGTGTCGAAGAAGTTGATCCCGTGGTCGAGCGCCCGGTCCATGATGGCGAAACTGTCCGGCTCGTCGGTCTGCGGCCCGAAGTTCATGGTGCCGAGGCAGAGCCGGCTCACCGAAAGACCTGTGCGTCCCAGGTTCGTGTACTCCATGCGTCCACCCTGGCACGCGGGCACTTCGAGTGCCCACGACAACTCCAGCTCCGCGCGTCCGACGCCGCGCTGCGACCTGGAGCCGTCGCCTACCAGCGTGGACCGTCGGTCAGGACGACTCGCGGGCGGCCGGGCCGCTGCCGAAGAGGACGTCGTCCCAGCTCGGCAGGCGCTTACGCGGCTTGCCGCCGGCCTCCGTCGACTCGCTGCCACCGGCCGCCGCGGCGCCCGTGCGGCGCGGCCGCAGCACGGCCAGCGAGGGTACGGCCGGGACCTCCTTCGGTGCGTCCGAGTCGTCGTCGAACGCCGAGCCCTGACCGCCGCCGAGCAGTGCCGCCGCTCCGCCGGAGACGGCCCGCTGCCGGGGCGCGTCCGGACCGGCCAGCGCGGCCGGGGACCGGGTCTCCAGACCCCGGCCGGACGCGCCGCCGAGCGGCCGGTCCAGCGAGGCGAGCAGGGCGTCCCGGCCGGCGCGGATCGGGTCCCGGCCCGGGCGGGCGTGCTCCGCCGGCGCCGGCAGGCCGTGCCCGCCCCGGCTCGGCTCGCCGCGCGACGGGCCGGGCAGCGCGTGACCGCCCCGCTCCGGTGCCGGCTCCTGGCCGAGGATCGGCGTGGGGCGCTCGGCGCACAGGTACTGCGCCATGTCGTCGTGCGGCGCGACCTGCTGCCGGGTCTTGTCGAGGTCCCAGACCGCCTGCGCGGTGGCCTTGCCCGACGGCCAGGTGGCGATGATCCGCCAGGTGCCGTCGTCCCGCCGGTAGGCGTCCCACGAGATCTTCTCGGTGTCGATCCCGTGCTGGGCCAGGCGGCCGTTGACCACCTCGGCCAGCGGGGTGGGCTTCTCCGCGCCCTTGAGCCGGGTCCGCCGGGCGTGCTGGGCGAGCATGGCCCGCTCCTGGAGCACCGGGCCCGCGTAGCGCAGGACGCGGTCGACCGGGACGCCGGCGATCCGGGCGACGTCCTCGGCGGACTCGCCGGAGCGGATCCGGGCCTGGATGTCCCGCGGGGAGAGTGACGGCGTCGGATCGGCGGTGGTCGGCACCGCCGCCAGCGGGGCCGCGCCGGGCTCGGCGTGCAACGCCGTGGCGATGCGTTCGTCGATGGGGAGGGCGAGCAGGCGCCCGACCTCGTCGGCGAGCACCAGAGCCTGACCGTCCTCGGAGAGGGCGACGAAGCGTACTGGGCGCATGGGCTTGCCTCCGTCCCGCTTCGCTGGCCGTCGCGCCACGAGCCGGCCACCCGGGCGTCTCGCACCACCGTACGCTCATCTACCCGGAGGTGGGGGATGCGACACCCGGCATGTCGCGACTGAGCTGCGGCGATGATCACGGTGGGTGGCCGGCGGAGCCCCGACGGCCACCCACCGTCACGAGGTGATCAGAGTCGCTCGACCACGTAGTCGATGGACGCGGTGAGCGCCTCGACGTCGGCCGGCTCCACCGCCGGGAAGAGCGCGATGCGGAGCTGGTTGCGACCCAGCTTCCGGTACGGCTCGGTATCCACGATGCCGTTGGCGCGCAGCGCCTTGGCGATCGCCGAGGCGTCCACCCCGTCGGCGAAGTCGATCGTGGCGACCACGTTGGAGCGCAGCGCCGGGTCGGCCACGAACGGGGTGGCGAACTCGGCCCGCTCCGCCCAGCCGTACACGGTGCCGGCGCTCTCGGCGGTGCGCTTGGCCGCCCAGGAGAGGCCGCCCTGCGCGTTCATCCAGTCGGTCTGCTCGGCGGCCAGGAAGATGGTGGCCAGCGCGGGCGTGTTGTACGTCTGCTCCAGCCGCGAGTTGTCGATCGCGGTGACCAGATCCAGGAAGGCCGGGACGTAGCGGCCCGACTCCTTGATCTCGGTGGCCCGGGCGAGCGCGGTCGGCGACATGAGGGCCAGCCAGAGGCCACCGTCGGAGCCGAAGCACTTCTGCGGGGCGAAGTAGTAGACGTCGGTCTCGCCGACGTTGACGTCCAGGCCGCCGGCGCCGGAGGTGGCGTCAACCAGCAGCAGCGAGCCCTCGTCGGCGCCCGCCACCCGGCTGATCGGCACGGCGACGCCGGTGGAGGTCTCGTTGTGCGGGGTGGCGTAGACGTCCACGCCCGCCTCGGCGACCAGGGTCGGCGCGGTGCCCGGCTCGGCCTTGCGGACGGTCGGCTCGCCCAGGAACGGTGCGTCCTTGACCGACTTGGCGAACTTCGCGCCGAACTCGCCGAAGCTGGCGAACTGGGCCCGGTCGCGGACCAGGCCGAAGGTGGCGACCTCCCAGAAGGCGGTGGTGCCCCCGTTGCCGATCACCACCTCGTAGCCCTCGGGCAGGGAGAAGAACTCGGCGATGCCCCGGCGCAGCCGGGCCACCTGGTCGCGGACCGTCTTCTGCCGGTGCGAGGTGCCCAGGTAGCTGGTGGCGACGTCGGCGAGGGCGGAGACGGCCGCCGGACGGACCTTGGACGGCCCGCAGCCGAAGCGCCCGTCGGCGGGCTTGATGTCGTCGGGAATCCGGATGGTCGGTGCGTCAGCCACGGTTTTCTCGATCCTTCCGCATGGGCGGGGACGGGCCCTGATGCGGGCGCGGACCGACGACGGCCGCGCGCGGGGCGCGCGGGGGAGCCGGGATCCGAGCCCGGTCCGGCGGCACTGCCGGCCTTCATCCTCGCACCCGCACCACCTGCCCCGACGGCTGGTCCCACCGCCGGGGCTGAGGGATGCGCCACATGCGGCGAGGCCCCGGCCGGAGCCGGGGCCTCGCTGGCGTCGCCGATCCTCGGGGGGTGTTGCGAGGTGCCCCCCTTCCGGACACCTCAGACGCCGTGCGGGACGGCGTCCCAGCCCTCGACCTGCTGCGGCTTGCGCGGGCCGTGGCCGACGTACTTCGCGGACGGGCGGACCAGGCGCTGGAGCTTCTTCTGCTCCAGGGTGTGCGCGGACCAACCGCCCATCCGGGCGCAGGTGAACATCGAGGTGAACATGTGCGCCGGCACCTCGGCGAAGTCCAGCACCACGGCCGACCAGAACTCGACGTTGGTGGCGAGCACCCGGTCCGGGCGGCGGGCCTGCAGCTCGGCGAGGGCGGCCCGCTCCAGCGCCTCGGCAACCTCGAAGCGCGGCGCGCCCAGCTCCTTGGCGGTGCGGCGGAGCACCCGGGCGCGCGGGTCCTCGGCCCGGTAGACCCGGTGGCCGAAGCCCATCAGCCGCTCACCGCGGTCGAGGACGCCCTTGACGTACCCCTCGGCGTCGCCGCTGCGCTCGACGGCCTCCAGCATGCTGAGCACCCGCGACGGGGCGCCGCCGTGCAGCGGGCCGGAGAGCGCGCCGATGCCGGAGGAGATGCAGGCGGCGGCGTCGGCGCCGGTGGAGGCGACGATCCGGGCGGTGAAGGTGGAGGCGTTCAGGCCGTGCTCGGCGGCCGAGATGAAGTACGCGTCGACGGCCTTGACGTGCCGCGGGTCGGGCTCGCCCCGCCAGCGCTTCATGAAGCGCTCGACGATCGTCTCCGCCTTGTCGATCTCCTTCTGCGGCACCGCGGGCAGGCCGAGGCCGCGCGCGGACTGGGCGACGAAGGAGAGCGCGGTGACCGACACCCGGGCCAGGTCCTCGCGGGCCTGCTCGTCGGAGATGTCGAGAAGCTGGTTGAGCCCCCAGTACGGGGCGAGCATGGCGACCGCGGACTGCACGTCGACGCGGATGTCACCGGAGTGCACCGGCACCGGGAACGGCTCGGCCGGCGGCAGGCCGGGGCCGAACCGCCCGTCGACCAGCAGCGCCCAGACGTTGCCGAAGGAGACCTGGCCGATCAGATCCTCGATGTCCACGCCGCGATAACGCAGCGACCCGCCCGCGCGGTCCGGTTCGGCGATCTCGGTCTCGAAGGCTACGACGCCCTCCAGGCCCGGTTTGAAGTCGGACATATCGTCTCCTGGCTTCCGGCGGCGGTGTGCGCCCGGGCGGGCGGGCTGATCCGGCCCCGCGACCCCGGGCGACCCTCTCAGGGTTGTGGTTCGTGACATCTTGCCTGCTGGGTAACCGAGTGCGCGACCCACCGCGACTGTGCGCCACGCGACATCCCCATGGGTGGACAAGCTCACGGCCTCGACCAGACTTGGCGGTGGGGTCTGGCCAGCGTCGGGGGACGCGGCCGCCCCGACGAGGGAGACGAAGACTGTGACGGGCAACACACCAGCTCCGGCCGGCATGCGTAACGAGTACGCGGCCGACCTGGGCCTTTCCGAATCGGACCTGGCTCCGGACTGGCCGACCCAGTTCGCCTGCTGGTTCGCCGACGCGGTGGCGTACCCGCTGCCCGAACCGAACGCGATGGTGGTCGGCACCGCCGACGCCGAGGGCCGCCCCAGCGGCCGGACCGTCCTGCTGAAGGGGTACGACCCGGAGGGCTTCGTCTTCTACACCAACTACGGCTCGCGCAAGGGCGCCGAGGCGACCGCCAACCCGTGGGCCAGCCTGGTCTTCCCCTGGTTCCCGATGCAGCGGCAGGTGGTCGTGGCCGGGCGGGTGGAACAGGTCGACCGGGCCGAGACCGAGGCGTACTTCGCCAGCCGGCCGCGCGGCTCCCAGCTCGGGGCCTGGGCCAGCAGCCAGTCCCGGGTCGTCCCGGACCGCGCGGCGCTGGACGCGGCGTACCGGGCGGCGGCCGAGCGCTTCGCCGGGGTGGACGGGATCCCCGCGCCGCCGCACTGGGGCGGATTCCGGGTCCGCCCGGAGACGGTGGAGTTCTGGCAGGGCCGGGCCAGCCGGCTGCACGACCGGCTGCGCTACCGGCGGACCGACGAGGGTGCCTGGGTCGTCGAGCGGCTGGCGCCGTGACCGGAGTCAAGGAGGCCCGGCCGCGCGGAGCGCGCCGCTGGGCGATCGACCTGCGCCCGCTGGGCGTGCCCGCGTACCGGCGGGTGTGGCTCGGCAACGCCGTGGCCATGTTCGGCTTCCAGTTCACCGCCGTGGCCGTACCGGTGGAGATGTTCAACCTGACCGGCGGCTCGTTCTGGGTCGGCCTGCTCGGGATCGCCGGGTTCGTGCCGCTGCTGGTGTTCGGGCTCTGGGGCGGGGCGGTCGCCGACGCCCGGGACCGGCGGCGGGTGCTGCTGGCCGGGGGTGGGCTGCTCTGGGCGTCGACCCTGGCGCTGCTGGTCCAGGCGCTGCTCCGGGTCGGCAGCCCGACCCTGCTGCTGTTGCTCGTGGCGGTGCAGTCGACCGCGTTCGCGATCACCTCGCCGGCGCGGAGCGCGATCCTGCCGCGGCTGGTACCGGCCGAGCTGGTGCCGGCGGCCAGCACGCTGAACTTCACCACCTTCACCGCGGCCTCGGTCTTCGGGCCGCTGACGGCCGGGCTGATCTTCGCGACCTGGCGGACCGAGGTCGGGCTGCCGATCGCGTACGCGGTGGACGCGCTGCTGTTCACCGTCTCGCTCTGGGCCACGCTGCGGCTGCCCGCGATGCGGCCGGAGCCGGATCCGGACGGCCACGGCTCCCCGCGCCGGGCGGGGCTGGCCAGCATCGTGGACGGGTTCCGCTATCTGGCCACCACGCCGGTGCTGCTGCTCTCCTTCGCCATCGACCTCGTCGCGATGATCCTGGCCATGCCCCGGGCGCTCTTCCCCGAGCTGGCGCACGAGCGGTTCGGCGGCGGTGCCGCGGTCGGCTGGCTCTACAGCGCGATCGCCATCGGGGCGATGCTGGGCGGCCTCACCTCCGGCTGGATCGGCCGGGTACGCCGGCAGGGGCTGGCCCTGGTGGTGGCCGTGGTGGGTTGGGGCGTGGCGATCGCCCTGGCCGGGCTGGCCCGGCAGCTCTGGCTGGTGGTGGCGCTGCTCGGCCTGGCCGGGGCCGCTGACCTGGTCAGCGCGACCCTGCGGCAGTCGATGCTGCTGGTCTACGCCCCCGACCGGATGCGCGGCCGGCTCCAGGGGGTGAACACCGTGGTGGTCGCGGGCGGCCCGCGCCTGGGCGACCTCCGGGCCGGTGCGACGGCGGCGGCGTTCGGCACCGGCGTCGCGATGGTCGGCGGCGGCGTCGCCTCCGCGATCCTGGCCGTGCTGCTGGTGGTGGCCTTCCCGGCGCTGCTCCGCTACCGGGCGGCGACCGCCGCCGGCCGGGACTGACCCACCGGTCGGGACGCGATCATCGAAGCCAGCGGGGGCCGACGGGGACGGGCTAAGGTCGCCGGCATGGAGAACGCCACGCACCCGTCCCCCTCCGGCGCACAGTGGACCATCGCCGCCGACGGCCACGAGGCCGTCGTGGTCGAGGTCGGCGGTGGCCTGCGGGCCTACCGGCACGACGGGGTCGACCACGTCGACGGGTACGAGGCGGACGAGCTCTGCCCCGGCTCGGCCGGCCACGTGCTCGCGCCCTGGCCGAACCGGATCCGGGACGGCGCGTACACCTTCGGCGAGCGGTCGTTGCAGCTCGACCTGAGCGAGCCGGCCCGGCACAACGCCATGCACGGCCTGGTCAACTGGGTCTCCTGGCACCTGGTCGAGCAGTCGCCGGAGGCGGTGACCGTCGGCTACGAGCTGCCGCCGAGCCCGGGCTACCCGTGGGCGCTGCGGCTGCGGACCCGGTGGAGCGTCGGGGCGGACGGGCTGCGCGCCGAGCACGAGGTGACCAACCTGGCCGGCGAGGCGGCGCCCTTCGGCTTCGCGACCCACCCTTACCTGCGGCTGCCGAAGGCGGCGGTGGACGAGGTGTCGCTGCGGGTGCCGGCGCGTACCCGGGTGCTGGTGGACAACCGGATGCTGCCGCTGGCCGCCACGGAGGTCGCCGGCACCGAGTACGACTTCACCGAGCCGCGGGCGATCGGCGACGCCGTGCTGGACACGGCCTTCGGCGACGTCGTGCGGGACGCCGACGGTGGCTCGGCGGTGACCCTCGCCGCGCCGGACGGCTCGGCGCTGCACGTGTGGGCGGACCGCGAGTTCGGCTGGTGGCAGGTGTTCACCGGGGACACGCTGCCCGGCGAGCGCCGCCGCCGCTCGGTCGCGGTCGAGCCGATGACCTGCCCGGCGGACGCGTTCCGCTCCGGCAAGGACCTCATCTCGCTGGCCCCCGGCGAGACCTGGCGGGGTGCCTGGGGCATCCGGCCCGGGGCCTGACCGTGGAGTTCGCCGAGGTTGTCCGGCGGCGCCGGATGGTCCGCAACTACGACCCGGACCGGCCGGTCCCGCCCGAGGTGGTGGATCGCCTGCTGGCGCACGCGGTCCGGGCTCCCTCGGCGGGTTTCGCCCAGGGCTGGGGCTTCCTGGTGCTGGAGGAGCCGGCCGACCGGGAGCGGTTCTGGGCGGCGGCCACTCCGGGCGGGGGCGGCCGGGACCGCTGGCTGGCCGGCATGCGCCGGGCCCCGCTGATCGTGGTGCCGCACGCCAACCGCTCCGTCTATCTGGACCGGTACGCCGAGCCGGACAAGGGCTGGGCGGACCGGTCGACGGACCGCTGGCCGGTGCCGTACTGGTACGTGGACACCGGCTTCGCCGCGCTGCTGATGCTGCTCACCGCGGTGGACGAGGGGCTGGGCGGGTGCTTCTTCGGCATCCCGCCGCAGCGGCTCGACGCGTACCGGGAGGCGTTCGGGGTGCCGGCGGAGTACCAGCCGATCGGCGCGCTCACCATCGGTTATCCGGCGCCCGACCACCGGTCACCGTCGCTGCGGCGGGGGCGGCGGCCGGTGACCGAGGTGGTCCGGCGGGGCCGGTGGGATTGAGGGGATTTGTTCCCGCCTGGCCGGGTATTGCAGGTCTAGAAACCGACATGAGGGAGGAAAACGCGGTGTGCCGGGTGCGGCTAGGCTGGCACCGACATCACCAGCCGGGCCAGGGGGAGGGGAGCGCGCCTTGATCTTCAGAGCGGTCCGGGACGGGCGTCCCTACCCGGAGCACAACCTCACGCTCAAGCAGTGGGCGGAGATCCCGCCGCGGCCGCTGCGGCTGGACCAGCTCATCACCACCAAGCGGGAGTTGGCGCTGGACAAGCTCCTCGCCGAGGACTCGACCTTCTACGGCGACCTCTTCCCGCACGTCGTGCAGTGGAACGGCGGTCTCTACCTGGAGGACGGCCTGCACCGGGCGCTGCGCGCGGCGCTCCAGCAGCGCAACCAGATCCACGCCCGGGTGCTGGTGCTCGGCCCGCAGGGCGAGTGACCGCCCACTGAGCCTTCGTTAAGGTGACGGCATGACTCCTCTCGACCTGCTGGACATCGACGCGTCGCTGGGCGAGGAGGAGCGGCAGATCCGCGCCGTCGTGCGCCAGCTCGTCGACGACCGGGTACGTCCGCACGTCGCCGGCTGGTACGAGGACGGCCGCGTCCCGGCCCGTGAGCTGGCTCGTGAGTTCGGCAAGCTCGGCCTGCTCGGCATGCACCTGACCGGGTACGGCTGCGCCGGCGCGTCCGCCGTCGCGTACGGGCTGGCCTGCCTGGAGCTGGAGGCCGGCGACTCCGGCGTCCGCTCGCTGGTCTCGGTGCAGGGCTCCCTGGCCATGTACGCCATCTGGCGCTACGGCAGCGCGGAGCAGAAGCAGCGCTGGCTGCCCGGCATGGCGGCCGGCGAGGCGATCGGCTGCTTCGGGCTGACCGAGCCGGACCACGGCTCCGACCCGGCCGCGATGGCCACCCGGGCCCGCCGGGACGGCGACGACTGGGTGCTCAACGGCAGCAAGATGTGGATCACCAACGCGCCGATCGCCGACGTCGGGGTGATCTGGGCGCGCACCGACGAAGGCGTGCGCGGCTTCGCCGTACCGATGGACACGCCCGGCGTGACGGCGCGCGAGATCCAGCACAAGATGTCGCTGCGCGCGTCGCTGACCGGGGAGATCGTCCTCGACGACGTGCGGCTCCCGGCGGACGCCCGGCTGCCCGAGGCGATCGGGTTGAAGGCGCCGCTGAGCTGCCTGACCGAGGCCCGGCACGGCATCGTGTGGGGCGCGCTCGGCGCGGCCCGCGACTGCCTGGAGACGGCGCTGTCGTACGCGACCACCCGGACCCAGTTCGGCCGGCCCCTCGCGGGCTTCCAGCTCACCCAGGCCAAGCTCGCCGACATGGCCGTCGAGTGGAACAAGGGGCTGCTGCTGGCGCTGCACCTGGGCCGGCTCGCCGACGCCGGGAAGCTGCGCCCGGCGCAGGTCAGCGTGGGCAAGCTGAACAACGTGCGGGAGGCCCTGGCGATCGCCCGGCAGTGCCGGACCATCCTTGGCGCCAACGGTGTCTCCGGCGAGTACCCGGTGATGCGGCACGCCAACAACCTGGAGAGCGTGTTGACCTACGAGGGCACCTCGGAGATCCACCAGCTGGTCATCGGGCAGCAGCTCACCGGGCTCTCCGCCTTCGCCTGAGCGTCCTGTGCCCGCCCCGGGCCGCTCGCCGCGCGAGTGTCGCACGAGGGCCGTAACGTCATCATCAGTCGATGTTTCTGACGAGGACGGTGAGGACGATGGCCCGCGACGGTGACATCAACGAGCCCACCAGGGAGTTCCCGGAGTACCCGGCCGGTGACTCCCGCGAGGCCCGGGCCGGCGTCACGGACGAGCCGGCGCCGGACGCCCCGGCGTCGACCGGCGGCCCGGTCCGGGGCCTGCTCTGGGTGCTCGGCGCGGCCGCGCTCGTCGTGGTGGCACTGCTCGGCGTGCAGGCGACCGGCATCCTGCCGGACTTCCGCAACCCGTTCGCCCAGCAGCAGACCGACCGCAGCCAGCCGCCGCTGCTGAAGTCGATCCGGGACCTCAGCCGGTACGTGGCCGCCGAGGGTGACTTCCAGGTGGTCGTCGACGTGCAGAAGGATCGGAAGAACGTGCCGGACTTCCTGCTCAACGAGCGGACGCTCTTCGTCGGGGCGGGCCGGGTCGAGGCGTACGTGGACTTCTCGAAGATCGCCGAAGGGGCGGTCGTGGAGTCCGCCGACAAGAAGTCGGTGGAGATCAAGCTGCCCGCGCCGCAGCTCGGGGAGACCAACCTCGACCTGGAGAAGAGCTACGTCTTCGCCGAGGAGCGCGGCCTGATCAACCGGCTGAACGAACTGGTCGCCGGCGACCCCAACCGGCAGCAGGCGGTCTACAAGCTGGCCGAGGACCGGATCACCTCCGCCGCCCGGGACAGCGGGCTGACCGCCCGGGCGGAGGAGAACACCCGCAAGATGCTGGAGGGGCTGCTCCGTTCCCTCGGCTACCAGAAGATCACGGTCACCTACACGGCTCCCTGAACGCGCGCTTCCCGACGCCCGCCCGGCCTCCCGGGCGGGCGTCGCCCGTTCCGGGGTCAGTAGCGCACGCGGCCCTCGTCAGGCATCAGGATCCAGAGGATCAGGTAGATGATCACCTGGGTGCCGGGCAGCAGCAGCGACAGCAGGAACAGCAGCCGGACCATGCCGGCGGACATGCCGAACCGCTGGGCCAGGCCGGCGCAGACGCCGGCGAACATGCGCCCCTGGCGGGGCCGGACCAGTTTGCGACTCATCGTCGTACTCCCACTCTGCGGCGATCCGCCGCGCCTAATTCCACGCTAGGAAGGGATGCGCGCCGCGCCCTCGGTCCCGAGGAGGATCGGCGACCCGGGCACCCGTAGGTGCTTACCCCGGCGGCCCGCGGCCGACGCGTGGCGGATCTCGCTCGGCACGACTGCCCTCGGCGGTGCGCGGGCCGGCCGCCGCTGCGACACCTCGACGGCGACGCGGCAGTTCGGCGGGGCGGCGGGGCGACGGGTGGTGACGGTGGGGAGACGGGTGGCCGCGCAGGGTGGGCGTGCGCCGGGAGACGGCGGGTACCGACCTGGGCGGGTAGGCTCGCCGGTCGGACCCCGTACCCCGGGGGCCCACCCGCCGTCCCCGACCGGGGCGGCTCGCACCGGTCCGGATCCGCACAACGGGTACGACGGCGAGGAAAGTGCAGCCATGATCAGTGTTTTCGACCTCTTCAGCGTCGGCATCGGGCCGTCCAGCTCGCACACCGTGGGCCCGATGCGGGCCGCGCGGACCTTCGTGGCCGGGCTCAAGGCCGACGCGCTGCTCACCGACGTCGCCCGGGTGCAGGCCGAGCTGTTCGGCTCGCTGGGCGCCACCGGGCACGGCCACGGCAGCGACCGGGCGGTGCTGCTCGGGCTGGAGGGCGAGGCGCCCGAGACGGTCGACACGGACTCGGTGGGCCCGCGGGTGGAGCGGATCCGGGCCGGTCGGCGGCTCGACCTGCTCGGCACCCAGGAGATCGCCTTCGATCCGGACCGGGACCTGGTGCTGCACCGGCGGCGGTCGCTGCCGTACCACCCGAACGGGATGACGTTCGCCGCGTACGACGCGGCCGGAGCGCTGGTCCGCGCCCGCACGTACTACTCGGTGGGTGGCGGTTTCGTGGTGGACGAGGCGGCGGCCGGGGCGGATCGGATCAAGCCGGACAGCACCCGGGTGCGGTTCCCGTTCCTCACCGGCGCGGAGCTGCTCGCCGTGACCACCGGCACCGGGCTGTCGATCAGCGAGGTGATGCTCGCCAACGAGCTCTCCTGGCGCAGCGAGGCGGACGTACGGGCCGGGCTGCTGGAGATCTGGCGCGTGATGCGGGAGTGTGTCGAGAACGGCTGCGCCCGCGACGGCGTGCTGCCGGGCGGGCTGAAGGTCCGCCGCCGGGCGGCCGAGCTGCACCGGAGCCTGGAGGCGGAGGCCGACACGACCGACCCGCTGCGGGCAATGGACTGGGTCACCCTGTTCGCCCTCGCGGTGAACGAGGAGAACGCGGCCGGCGGCCGGGTGGTCACCGCGCCGACCAACGGCGCCGCCGGGATCATCCCGGCCGTGCTGCACTACTACACCCGGTTCGTGCCCGGCGCCTCCGAGGAGGGGGTGATCCGCTTCCTCCTCGCGGCCGGCGCGATCGGGGTGCTGTTCAAGGAGAACGCCTCGATCTCCGGCGCCGAGGTGGGCTGCCAGGGCGAGGTCGGGTCGGCCTGCTCGATGGCGGCGGCCGGGCTCGCCGAGGCAATGGGCGGCACCGCCGAGCAGGTGGAGAACGCGGCCGAGATCGGCATGGAGCACAACCTCGGGCTCACCTGCGACCCGGTCGGCGGCCTGGTGCAGATCCCTTGCATCGAGCGGAACGCGGTGGCCAGCATCAAGGCGATCACCGCCGCCCGGCTGGCGCTGCGCGGCGACGGCGTGCACGCCGTCTCGCTGGACAAGGTCATCAAGACCATGCGGGAGACCGGCGCCGACATGAAGGTGAAGTACAAGGAGACGGCGCGGGGCGGCCTCGCGGTCAACGTCATCGAGTGCTGAACCCGAAGGAGTGAGCACGGGGGTACCCGTGTCGACCGAGAACCGTGGAGGCGAGGATGGGACGGTGACGACAGGAGTCGCCGCGCTCTGGTCGGCCCGCAACTCGCTGCGCATCCTGGTCAAGCGGGACCTCGCGGTGAAGTACCAGCAGTCGGTGCTGGGCTACTTCTGGTCGCTCATCGAGCCGCTCGGCATGGGCCTGATCTACTGGTTCGTCTTCGGCGTGCTCTACTCCGGTGCCACCCGCCGCCACCTCGGCGAGGCGGCCGGGTCGTACCCACTCTTCCTGATCACCGGCATCTTCGCCTGGATGTGGGCCAGTTCGGCGCTGACCGAGGCGACCAACGCGCTGACCGGGCAGGCCCGCCTGATCACCACGATGAACGTGCCGCGCCAGGTCTTCCCGATCGGCCGGGTCACCGGCCGGTTCGCCGAGTACCTCGCCGGACTGCCCATCCTGCTCGGCATCGCGGTGATCTACCTGGTGCCCGGGAAGATCCACCCCGGCTGGTGGCCGCTGCTGGCCCTGCCGCTCGCGGTGACCGTGCAGTTCATCCTGCTGGTCGGGCTCGCGCTGCTGCTGTCGGCATGGAACGTGCTGATGCGGGACATCGAGCGCTTCATGCGGCTGATCATCCGGGTGCTCTTCTACGCCACCCCGATCATCTACCCGCTGACTCTCGTCCGGGATTCCGGTATGCCGACCTGGGTCAAGATCGCATACGAGCTGAACCCGCTGGTCGGCATCTTCCAGCTGCACCATGCGATCTGGTACCCGGACCAGTTCCCCGACGCCCGGCTGCTGGCCGTGACCGTGCTGGGCAGCCTGCTGGTGCTGGCGGCCGGCTGGTGGTCGTTCAGCCGGCTCGAACCGGCCGTGCTCAAGGAACTCTGACATGACGGCGATCATCGAGGCGGAGGGGCTCGGCATCCGGTTCGTGCGGAACCGGCGTCGCCAGCTCCGACTGCGCGAGCTGGCGATCCACCGGGGCCGGCGGAACGCCGCCACCGACCAGTTCTGGCCGCTGCGCGACGTGTCGTTTCGGATCGAGCCGGGCGAGACCGTGGGGGTGGTCGGGCGCAACGGCACCGGCAAGAGCACCCTGCTGCGGCTGATCGCCGGGGTGCTGATCCCCGACGAGGGCCGGATCCGGGTCCGCGGCGCGGTGGCTCCGCTGCTGGAGCTCTCCGCCGGCTTCTCCAACGACCTGACCGGGCGGGAGAACCTGTACCTGGTGGGCGGGCTGCACGGGCTGTCCACCGGGTACCTGCGGCGGCACTTCGACGAGATCGTCTCGTTCGCCGGGGAGCAGGTGGAGCGTTCGGTGGACACCTCGGTCCGGCACTACTCCTCCGGCATGAAGGTCCGGCTCGGCTTCGCGATCATCGCCCACCTGCCCCACCCGGTCCTGCTGATGGACGAGGTGACCGCCGTCGGGGACGCGGAGTTCCGCGCCAAGTGCTATGCGACCATCGAGCGACTTCTCGCGGAAGGGCGCACGCTGGTGCTGGTGTCACACAACGAAAAGGACCTCACCCGGTTCTGCCGTCGGGGGCTCTACCTCGACGCCGGACGGCTCACCATCGACGGGACCATCGACGAGGCGCTGCGGGCGTACGCCGCCGCGTGCCCGCGGTGACGCTCGCGATCGTGCTCGCCGCCGGGCCGGCGGCGGGCCTGACCACCGATGCCGGGGAACGCCTGACCGACCGGCTCGCCGGGCAGTGGCGGCGGGCCGGGGCGACCGAGGTGCGGGTCGCCGCCGACCTGGCCGAGCTGGCCGGACTGCTGGCCGCCGCTACCGGCCCGGTGCTGCTCAGCGGGGCCGACCTGGTGGCGCACACCGCCGTACTGAAGCACCTGGCGACCAGCCCGGTGGGGCCGACGGTGGCCCTGGTGCTCACCGACCCGCCGGCCCCCGGCCGGGCGACGGTGCGCGAGGAGCGGGGTCAGGTGGTCGCGGTCGGCGACCCGGCCGGCGCGACCGGGGTGTTCGGCGGCGCGCTGCGGGTCGGCCCGGCCGACCTGCCGTTCCTGGCCGCCGCCGCCGAGCGGGCGGCGGCGGGTGCGGGGGACCCGGCGTCCGCGCTGGACCAGCTCTTCGCGGGCCTCGCGGCGCGTGGCTCGCTGATCTTCGCCCACCGGGTACGCCTGCTCGTGGCGCACCGGGTAGGCGCGGAGTCGGAGTTGCCCGCGGCCGAGGCGGCGGTGGCGGCGGTCGACGAGGACAAGGCCGAGCTGCGCCTGTCGGTGAAGGAGCGGGACGACTTCTTCACCACGTTCTTCGTCAGCAGCTGGTCCCCCCAGGTGACGAGGGTGGCCGCCCGGATCGGCCTCAGCCCGACCGGGGTGACCATGATCTCGGTGGCCTTCGCGGTGGCCGCCGCCGTGCTGTTCGGGGTCGGCGGCCGGGCCGCGCTGGTCGCCGGCGGTGTCCTGCTCTACCTGGGCTTCGTGCTGGACTGCGTGGACGGGCAGCTGGCCCGCTACACGCGGCACTTCAGCGCCTGGGGCGGCTGGCTGGACACCATGGCCGACCGGGCCAAGGAGTACGTGGTCTACGCCGGCCTCGGCTACGGTGCCACGCACGCCGGCTTCCGCTACGGCTGGGCGCTGGCGATCGCCGCGATGACCCTGCAGACCGTGCGGCACATGACCGACGCCTGGTACGGCGTGCTGCACGACGAGGCGGCCCGGCGGCCCCGGGCGGCGGCCGGGGACGCCGACGGCATCGGCGGGAAGCTGAACGCCGCCTCGACGAAGGTGCAGGCGGACACCGGTTCGGTGTCGTACTGGCTGAAGCGGACGGTGGTCTTCCCGATCGGTGAGCGGTGGGCGCTGATCGCGGTGACCGCCGCGCTCTTCGGTCCGCTGGTCTCGCTCTGCGCGGTGCTGGTCTGGGGCACGCTGGCGTTCGGGTACACCGGTGCGCTGCGGACGCTGCGGGCCTGGTGGATGCGGGTGCCGGTGATGACCACGGTCGACGTGACCCTGCACCGGGACGACGGCCCCGTGCTCCAGCGGTTCGCGGCGGCCCGCCCGTCGGGCGTGGAACGTCTCCTGCTCCGGGCTGCCCGCCCGGGGACCGGCGTGCTGTGGCTGGCCGGGCTGCCGGCGCTGGGGCCGGCGGTGCTGCTCCTGCTCGCCTGGCGCTGGGGCACCGACACGCCGCGCTGGGTGGTCGTGGTGGCCCTGCTGGTCTGGCTGCTCGCCGCGCTGGGCGTCCGGGCGACCCCGGACGGGCCGCTGGACTGGCTGGTCCCGGCCGCGCTGCGGGCCGGGGAGTACCTCTTCGCCATCGCGGTCGGGGTGGTCGGCGGCGCGTCCGCCTGGCTGATCTTCGGGTACGTCTTCGTGCTGACCCTGCACCACTACGACCTGACCGCCCGGCTGGAGAAGCGGCAGGCGGCCCCGCCGCTGCACGCCGCTTCGCTGGGCTGGGAGGGGCGGTCCGTGCTGCTGGGTCTCGCCGCAGTCGCCGGAATGGCCGGAATCGTGAGTATCGCTCTGGCTACACTCGGTGCGTACCTTCTCGTGGTTTTTGTCGCGAGCGTGGTCCTCGCCTGGGCGGTCCTGCCGGCTCGCGCCCAGCGGACGCCGGCCCCGACGGGCGGGGGTGTGCGCTCGCCGGGCTGACGGAGGGCCGGCCGGGATGACTCTGCTCAGCTTCGTCGTACCGGCCTACCGCGTGCAGGGCTACCTGCGGGAGTGCCTCGACTCGATCCTTGAGCAGCCCTACGACGACCTCGAGGTGATCGGGATCGACGACGCCTCGCCGGACGACAGCGCCGAGATCCTGGCCGAGTACGCGCATCGCGACCCCCGGGTCCGACCGGTCGTCCTCGCCGAGAACGTCGGGCTCGGTCCGGCCCGCAACATCGGGCTGGACCGGGCCGTCGGCGAGTACGTGTGGTTCGTCGACGGCGACGACTGGCTGGTCCCGGGCTGCCTGCCGCACGTCGCCGACCGGCTCGTCGCCACCCGCCCGGACGTGCTGATCGTCGACCACGTCCGGGTGCACTGGAACAACGTCGGCACCCGCAGCGCGATGCGCGACGTGTTCCCGGAGCCGCCCGGTGAGGCGACCTTCCGGCTGACGGACCGGCCGGAGACCACGCGGCTGCTGCACACCGCCTGGAACCGGGTGGCCCGTCGGGAGTTCCTGGTCGAGCGGGGCCTGCGCTTCGCGCCCGGCTGGTACGAGGACGTCTCGTTCAGCTATCCGGCGCTGATGGCCGCCGGGCGGATCGGCGTGCTGGACCGGGTCTGCCTCAACTACCGGCAGCGGCGGACCGGGGCGATCACCCGGACCCGGGGCGACCGGCACTTCGAGGTGTTCGCCCAGTGGCACCGGGTGTTCCGGCTGATGGACCGGTGGGACGGGCCGGTCGACGCGCTGCGCCCGGCCCTCTTCGAGCGGATGATCTGGCACTACCTGACCGTGCTCGGCAACGGCGAGCGGATCGACTCGGCGCTGCGGCCCGCGTTCTTCGCCCAGATCCACGCCGATTACGCCCGCTTCCTGCCGCCCGGCGGCTACCCGGTCCCGTCCGGCGTGGAGGGGCTGAAGCACCGCCTGGTGGCGGCCGGGCGGTGGCGGACGTTCAGCGCGCTTCGCGGCGCCAACCAGGCGGCGGACACGGCCCGGCGGACGGCCCGCAAGGTCAGGCGGCGGGTGCTGCCGGTGGCCCGGCGTACCGCGCGGAAGGCCCGGAACTCCGCGCTGCGCGAGTACTACCGGGGCGAGCTGCACCGGCCGTTGGACCCGACGCTGGCCGTGTTCGCCGCGTACTGGTACCGGGGTTTCGCCTGCAATCCGGCCGCGATCTACACCGCCGCCCGCCGCCTCGCCCCCGAGGTGCGTGGCGTGTGGGTGGTCCGGCGGGACCGGGTGGGCACCCTCCCGCCCGGGGTGGAGTACGTGGTCGCCGGTACCCGGGACTACTACCGGGCGCTGGCCCGGGCCCGCTGGCTGGTCAACAACGTCAACTTCCCGGACTTCGTCCGCAAGCGACCCGGCTCGGTGCACGTGCAGACCCACCACGGCACTCCGGTCAAGGTGATGGGGCTGGACCAGCAGCGTTACCCGACGGGTGCGATGGGCATGAACTTCGCCAAGCTGTTGCACCGGGTGGACCGGTGGGACGTCAGCGTCTCCTCGAACAGCTTCTCCACCCAGATGTGGGAGCGGGCGTACCCGGCCGCCTACCGCACGCTGGAGGTCGGCTATCCGCGCAACGACCGGCTGGCGCTGGCCACCCCGGACGAGTGCCAGCAGGTCCGCAAGGAACTGGGCATCGGTCCGGACGAGTTCGTGGTGCTGTACGCACCCACGCACCGGGAGCACCTGCCCGGTTGGCGTCCGCCGTTCGACCCGGACCGAATGCGTGACGTGCTCGGCCCCGCCGGGCGGCTGCTGATGCGCAGCCACTACTTCCACGACCGGGACCGGCGGCCCCGCGGCCCGGCCGGGGGCGGCGGGGTGCTGGACGTGAGCGCCCACGACCGGGTGGAGGACCTCTACCTGGCGGCGGACGTGCTGGTCACGGACTACTCGTCGGCGATGTTCGACTACGCGGTGCTGGACCGGCCGATCGTCGTGTACGCGCCGGACTGGGACGCGTACCGGGTGGCCCGGGGTGTCTACTTCGACCTGATCGCCGAGCCGCCCGGGGCGGTGGCCCTGGACTTTCCGGCCCTGCTGGAGGTGTTCCGGTCGGGTGCGCTGCACTCGGTCGGGGCCGAGCAGCACCGGCAGCGGTTCCGGGCGCGGTTCTGCGCCCTCGACGACGGGTACGCCGCCGAGCGGGTGGTCCGGCACGTATTCCTCGGCGAGCCAGCCTGAGAAGGGGTTACTCGCCGGTCACCTTACTCATCGGCGCCGACCGATCCGGTGTAATGGGTCTGTCACGAGACGAACATGGAACGTTTACCCGATGTGCGAATCGGATGATCCTGGTCACAGTCATTCCCGGGTTCGGCCGAGAGCTGGGGAGGAGACGGTGACCACCGTCGCGCTCAAAGATGTCACCAAGGTGTTCCAGGACGGGACAGTCGCGGTCGACACCATCAATCTGGACGTAAACGACGGCGAGTTCATGGTGCTGCTGGGCCCTTCGGGCTGCGGCAAGTCCACCGTGCTCCGGATGGTGGCCGGGCTGGAGGATCCGACCGCCGGTGCCGTGATGCTCGACGGCGAGGTGGCCAACGACCTGCCGCCCCGGGAGCGGAAGATCGCCATGGTCTTCCAGGATTTCGCCCTCTATCCGCACATGACGGTGGGCGACAACATCGGCTTCCCGCTGCGGCTGTCCGGCGTCGAGCCGGGACCGCGTGGAGAGCGGATCCAGGACGTGGCCAGCGCCCTCGGCATCGGGGACGTGCTCGCCCGTAAGCCCAGCCAGCTCTCCGGCGGCCAGCGGCAGCGGGTCGCGATGGGGCGGGCGATAGTGCGCCGGCCCGGCCTGTTCCTGATGGACGAGCCCCTCTCCAACCTGGACAGCGGTCTGCGCGCCGAGCTGCGTGCCGAGATCTCCGGGCTGACCCGCGAGCTCGGCGTCACCACCATCTACGTGACGCACGACCAGGCCGAGGCGTTGACCATGGCCGACCGGGTCGCCATCATGCGCAAGGGCGTGCTCCAGGACGTGGGCACCCCGACCCAGGTGTACGGCCGGCCGGCGACGCTCTACGTCGCCGCGTTCCTCGGCAGCCCCCGGATGAACCTGCTGGAGGCGTCGGTCTACGTCCACCTCGACCGCTACGTGGTGTTGAACCTCGGCGAGCAGTCGCTCTACCTGCCCTGGAACGACATCCGCAGCCGGGCCGTGGCCCACTACCACGGCGAGCGGATCGTGGTCGGCATGCGGGCCGAGGCGCTCACCCCGGTCGCCCCGGACACCCCCGGCGACGTGCTCCAGGGCCGGATCCGCTACCTGGAGCACCACGGCCACGAGTCGCTGGCCTTCCTCGACATCGGGGCCACGGCGATCATGGTGGACGAGATGGGCAGCCCGGTGGAGAACGCGATGCCCGGCCAGCGTGGCCTGCGCCGGTTCGGCCACGTCATGCAGCGGCTCGCCGGCCGGTCGGTGGACGCCCCGGTCTCCGCGCCGCCCGGCGGGGGGAACCGGACCAGCGTGCTTGCCGACCCCGGCCGGCACCACCGTCGCCCGGCGGAGCTGGCCGTGCGACTCGCCCCGTACCCGGCCGTCTCGGCGGGGCACCCGCTGGCCGTCCAGGTACGCATGGACGCGCTGCACCTCTTCGACGAGCGCGGCGACCGGATCGACGTCGGCTGGCGCTGAGCGGGGCCGGCTGACCGTCGGGGTGGATGTTGGCCCGAGCCGCGTAACGCTCCGTGAGAGGCATCCTCTTGCCGGTGAGGTTACCGACGAGTAGCGTTCGGGCATGTCCATCGACTCTCGCCAGGTGGCGGCCGGCCTGCTCGAGGCCGTGCCGTTCGCCCGTACGCTCGGTATCGAATTCGTCGAGGTCGCGCCCGAGGCGGAGGGCGGGGTGCGGGCGGTCGTCCGGCTCCCCGACCTCCCGGAGCACCACAACCACGTCGGCGGTCCGCACGCCGGGGCCATGTTCACCCTCGGGGAGACCGCCTCCGGGGCGGTGGTGCTGGCCGCCTTCGGTCCGGTGCTCGACCGGGCGGTGCCGCTGGCGGTGACCGCCACCATCGGGTACAAGAAGGTCGCCATGGGGCCGGTGCGGGCCACTGCCCGGCTGGGGCGGGCCCCGGCCGAGGTCATCGCCGAGCTGGACGCGGGGCAGCGGCCGGAGTTCCCGGTCGAGGTGGAGATCGGCACCGAGGACGGCGCCGTCACCTCGGTGCTGACGGTGGTCTGGACGCTTCGGCCGAATCGCTGACGCCCGAAACGTGGTCGTCCGGCCGGTCCGCTGGATAGATTGATCCGATGCTGGGCCTGCCCGCTCACGTGACCGCCTGCCTCTTCGATCTGGACGGCGTGCTGACGCAGACCGCCAAGGTGCACAACGCCGCCTGGACCGAGACCTTCAACGCCTTCCTGTCCGATCGCGCGGCGGCCACCGGCGAGCCGTTCCGCCCGTTCGACCCCGGACCCGACTACAACCGGTACGTGGACGGAAAGCCGCGGGCCGACGGGGTGCGCTCCTTCCTGGCCTCGCGCGGCATCACCCTGCCCGAGGGGTCGCCCGAAGACCCGCCGGAGGCGGAGACGGTCAACGGGGTGGGCAACCGGAAGAACGCCGTCCTGCTCAAGCGGATCCACACCGACGGGGTGGAGGTCTACGACGGCTCGGTGCGCTACCTGCAGGCGGCGGCCCGCGCCGGGATCCGGCGAGCGGTCGTCTCGGCCAGCCGCAACTGCGCCGTCGTGGTGGCCGCCGCCGGGCTGGACCACCTGCTGGAGGCCCGGGTGGACGGGGTGGTCGCCCACGAGCGGGGGCTGCGCGGCAAGCCGCACCCGGACACCTTCCTGGCCGGCGCGGAACTGCTCGGCGTGCCGCCCGAGCGGGCCGCGGTCTTCGAGGACGCGCTCTCCGGGGTCGAGGCCGGCAGGGCCGGCGGCTTCGGGTACGTGGTGGGCGTCGACCGGGTCGGCCAGGCCGACGACCTGCGGGCGCACGGTGCCGATGTGGTGGTCACCGACCTCGCCGAACTGATGAACGGGGCGGCCGCGTGATCCGGGAGCGGGCGTACCCGGTCGAGCCGTGGCACATCCGGGAGATCCAGCTCGACACGGACGTGCTCGCCCAGTCCGAGTCCGTCTTCGCCCTCTCCAACGGGCACATCGGCCTGCGCGGCAACCTCGACGAGGGAGAGCCGCACGGCCTCCCCGGCACCTACCTGAACTCCTTCTACGAGCTGCGGCCGCTGCCGTACGCCGAGGCCGGCTTCGGCTTCCCCGAGTCCGGCCAGACCATCGTCAACGTCACCAACGGCAAACTGATCCGGCTGCTGGTCGACGACGAACCGCTCGACGTCCGGTACGGCGAACTCCTCTCCCACGAGCGGGTCCTCGACCTGCGGGCCGGCACCCTGCACCGTGAGGTGCACTGGCGCTCGCCGGCCGGGCGGGAGGTCAAGGTCCGCAGCACCCGGCTGGTGTCGTTCACCCAGCGGGCCGTCGCCGCGATCAACTACGAGGTCGAGGCGGTCGACGGGCCGCTCCGGCTGATCCTGCAGTCCGAACTGGTGGCCAACGAGGCCCTGCCGCCGCAGAGCCGCGACCCGCGGGTGGCGGCGGTGCTGGAGTCCCCGCTGCAGGCCGAGGAGGAGCTGACCACCGACGACGGCGGGCTGCTCATCCACCGGACCAAACTCAGCGGCCTGCGGCTCGCCGCCGCGATGGCGCACGACGTGCACGGCCCGGAGCGCACCACCATCGAGTCCGAGGGGTACGAGCACTGGGTCCGCACCACCGTCGGCTGCGTGCTCAAGTCGGGCCAGACGCTGCGGGTGGTCAAGTACCTGACGTACGGCTGGTCCAGCCGGCGTTCGCTGCCGGCCCTGCGCGACCAGGTCGGGGCGGCCCTGGCCGCGGCCCGGCTGGACGGCTGGGACGGGCTGCGTCGGGCGCAGCGGGAGTACCTGGACGAGTTCTGGGACGCCGCCGACGTACGGGTGGAGGGCGATCACGAGGTCCAGCAGGCCGTCCGGTTCGGTCTCTTCCACGTGCTCCAGGCCGGCGCCCGCGCGGAACGTCGCCCCATCTCCGCCAAAGGGCTCACCGGCCCCGGGTACGACGGGCACGCGTTCTGGGACACCGAGATGTTCGTGCTGCCGGTGCTCACGTACACCCAGCCGTCGGCGGTGCGGGACGCGCTGCACTGGCGCTACTCCACGCTCGAACAGGCGCAGGAGCGGGCCCGGACGCTCAACCTGACGGGAGCCGCCTTCCCGTGGCGGACCATCGAGGGACCGGAGTCCTCGGCGTACTGGCCGGCGGGTACGGCAGCGTTCCACATCGCCGCCGGCGTCGCCGACGCGCTGCGCCGGTACGTGCTGGTCACCGGCGACGAGGGGCTGGAACGGGAGATCGGGCTGGAGTTGCTGATCGAGACGGCCCGGCTCTGGCGCGCGCTCGGCCACCACGACCGCAACGGCCGGTTCCACATCGACGGGGTGACCGGGCCGGACGAGTACACCGCCGTCAAGAACGACAACATCTACACCAACCTGATGGCGCAGCGGAACCTGCTCACCGCCGCCGACTGCGCGATGCGTTACCGGGACCAGGCCCTCGACCTCGGGGTCACCGAGGAGGAGGCGGCCGCCTGGCGGGACGCGGCGCACGCCATGCACGTCCCCTACGACGCCGACCTCGACGTGCACGAGCAGGTGGAGGGTTTCACCCGGTTGCAGGAGTGGGACTTCGAGCACACCCCGCCGGAGAAGTACCCGCTGCTGCTGCACTACCCGTATTTCGACCTCTATCGCAAGCAGGTCGTCAAGCAGTCCGACCTGGTGCTGGCCATGCACTGGCGCGGGGACGCGTTCAGCGGCCTGGAGAAGCTGCGCAACTTCCTCTACTACGAGCGGCGCACCGTCCGGGACTCGTCGCTGAGCGCCTGCACCCAGGCGGTGGTGGCGGCCGAGGTGGGTCTCCTGGAGCTGGCCCACCGCTACCTGCGCGAGGCCGCGCTGATGGACCTGCACGACCTGAACGAGAACACCCGCGACGGCGTGCACATGGCCTCGCTGGCCGGCGCCTGGATCGCCCTGGTGGCCGGCTTCGGTGGCCTGCGCGACCACGACGGGACGCTCTCGTTCGCACCCCGGCTGTCCAGCCGGCTCAGCCGCCTGGAGTTCTCCCTCCAGTGGCGGTCGAATCGGCTGCGGGTGGACGTCCGGCCGCACCAGACGACGTACTCGCTGCGCAAGGGGGGACCGGACACGGTGGTGGAGCTGCGCCACCACGGGGAGCCGGTCCGGGTCACCTGCGCCCAACCGGTCACCGTGCCGGTGCCGCCGGCCCACCCGTCCGGCCCGGCACCGGAGCAGCCGCCGGGCCGGGCGCCCCTGCTGCACCTGCCGGAGAACATCGACTGAGCCGCCCCGGGCCGCGTCGTGGCGGTCCGGGGCAGCTCAGGCGTACGTCAGAACTGGCGGCCGTTGGACGGCCGTCCACCGGCGTCCCGGGGCGCCATGGCCCGCGGATCGTCGGCGGTGCGGGCCTGCGCCGCATCGTCCGCCCAGTCCCGGGAACGCTCGACGTCCTGTTCGCGACGTTCCCGTTCGGCGGTCTGCTGTCGGGACCTGTCCTGCTTGGCCATGACGATCCTCGCGATCCGTCGGGGTCCGTGGTCACCCCGCGCGTTCCCGCTCGGTGCCGGCTCAACCGTCCAGGTGCCGGGCGAAGCTCAGCCGCAGGTGGTTCTTGGGCCGGGAGCCGACGGTCGAGCCGACCACCCGACCGTCCCGGAACACCAGCATGGTGGGCAGCGACATCACCTGGTACGCCCGCGTGGTCTCCGGGTTCTCGTCCGAGTTGAGGGTGACGAAGCGCAGCGTGTCGCCGAACTCCTCGGCCAGTTCGGCCAGGTGCTTCGAGACCGCCCGGCAGGGCGGGCACCACTCCGCCCAGAAGTCGACCACCACCGGCCGGTCGGCGGACAGCACCGTGGCCGGGAACGTCGCGTCGGTGATCGCGGTCAGTCGGCTCTCTTGCGTGTCCTGAGGCATGTTTCCTCCCGGTGGGCGATCGCGTGGGCGAGCTGGTCGTGCAGCTGTCGGCGGACCGCGCCGAGCCGGTCGAGGTAGTCGTCCACCTCGGCGAGCTTGCGCCGCAGCACCGCCACGGAGTCCGGGCAGGCGTCGCCGGAGCTGTGACCGGCGCGCAGGCAGGCCACGAACGGGCGGATGTCGTCCAGGCCGAAGCCGACCGCCAGCAGGGAGCGGATCTCGTGCACGACGCGCAGCTCCGCCTCGTCGTAGAACCGGTAGCCGTTCGCGGACCGGCGTGGTCGTACCAGCCCCTGGGTTTCGTAGTACCGCAGGGTCCGGGTGCTCGTGCCGGCCCGCTGCGCCAGCTCCCCGATCCGCATCCCGACCTCCCCGAGCTGCCCGTGCCGCCCACGCTAAACCTTGCCGCCGACGTCAAGGCAAGCCCGCACGCCCACCCGCCGGCGGGTCGGGCTGAGGGTGACGGTGCCGGCGAGCGCCGTCCCCGCCGCCAACCGCCCGATCGACGAGATCGGGGGTGAGGTGGGACGCAACGGGGGTATGCGGGCGGGCGGAGGTGTGGGGATGGAGACGCGTGAAGTGACGGTTCCAGTGGTGGAGGGCGGGTTGGCCGCCGACGTGATCGTGCCCCCCGGGGCCGGCGGGGTGGTGCTCTTCGCGCACGGCAGCGGCAGCTCGCGGCACAGCCCGCGCAACACGGCCGTGGCGCGCCAGCTCAATGACCGCGGGCTGGCCACCGTGCTGGTCGACCTGCTCACCCCCGAGGAGGACGCCCGCGACGAGATCACCGCCGAGCTGCGCTTCGACATCGGGATGCTCGCCGAGCGGCTGGCTGCCATCGTCGACTGGCTGGCCGCCGATCCCACGCTGGGGCGGCTGCCGATCGGTCTCTTCGGGGCCAGCACGGGCGCGGCCGCCGCCCTGGTCGCCGCGGCCGCCCGGCCGGAGCAGGTCCGCGCGGTGGTCTCCCGCGGTGGTCGCCCCGATCTGGCCGGCAGCTCGCTGTCGGCGGTGCGCGCTCCGACGCTGCTGCTGGTCGGTGGCCTGGACGAGCAGGTCATCGCGCTCAACGAGCAGGCCAGGGCCGCGCTGGGCGAGGTTGCCGAGCTGCGCATCGTGCCCGGCGCCACCCACCTGTTCGAGGAGCCCGGCACCCTGGAGCAGGTGGCCGACCAGGCGGGCAGCTGGTTCGCCAGCCGGCTGCGTACCCCGCACCCGGCCTGACCGGGTGGGGGCGCGGTCCGGGTCGACGGCCGGGGGTTCAACCGGCCGGGGCCGGCCGGTGGCGTTGGACGGTGTCCAGGACGCGCCAGGCGACCGCCGCGATCGGGACCGAGACGAACGCGCCCGCGATGCCGGCGACCAGCGTGCCGGCGGTGACCACCACCAGGATGACCGCCGGGTGGAGCTGCACCTGCCGCCGCATCACCAGCGGCTCCAGCAGGTTTCCCTCGATCTGCTGCACCGCGATGACCGCGGTCAGGGTGAGCAGGGCGGTCGTCGGACCGTCGGCGGCGAGGGCGACCAGCACGGCGATCGCACCGGCCACCGTCGCGCCGATGATCGGCACGAACGCGCCGATGAAGGTGATCAGGGCGAGCGGCAGGGCCAGCGGTACGCCGAGCAGCACCAGCGCCAGGCCGATGCCGATCGCGTCGATCGCCGCGATGATCATCGTGCCCCGGCTGTACGCGCCGAGCGTCCCCCAGCCGGCCCGGCCCGCCGCGGCGACGAGTTCCCGGTTGGGGCCGGCCATCCTGCGCAGCACCCAGCGCCACATGGACCGACCGTCCTTGAGCAGGAAGAAGAGCAGGACCAGAGCGAGCAGCATCGAGCCGAGCACCTCGGCGGCGGTACGCGCCCCGCCGACCGGGTCGGGGGCGTTGCCGCTCAGCCCCTTCCGGGCCTGCTCGATCAGCCGGTCGAGTTGGGCGTCGCTGATCGGCAGGCTGGACGTGACGAAGTCGCGAGTGCGCTCCAGCCCCTGGTCGAGCTGCTGGCTCAGCTCGCCGAACTGGCTCGCGGTCAGGTTCCACACCAGCACACCCACCCCGACCAGGACGCCGAGCAGCAGCAGGATGGTGAGCAGGGCCGCCGGAGCGGCGGGCACCCGGACCCGGCGCAGCAGGAGCAGCACCGGGTCGAGCAGCGCGGTGAGGAAGAGGGTGCCCGCCAGCGCGACGGCCAGCGGCGCGAGCAGCACCGCGATCTTCCCGAGCAGCCAGAGCCCGGTGACCACGACCACCAGGCAGGCGCTCCACGTGACGGCCGTCCGGACCGGCCAGGGCAGGCCGGCCCAGGCATGCCGGGGACCGGCTGGTCCGCCGGGCGTCACCGGTGCGGTCTGCTCCGCCGTCACCTCGGGCGTACGCCCGCCGTCGTCCTTGACCACGTCGACCCTCCTCGATCGTGGCCGTTCGGTACCCGAGTCGCCAGGATCCACACCCGAGCGGTGGCACCCGACCGCTCCGTGCCCGACGGCGGCCGGCGCCGGCCCCGCCCAGAGCAGTGATCACCACCCCGGGTAGCGGACCCCGCTGACGTTCACCCGGAGGCTGTAGAGCGAGCTGGAGGCGCAGATGTGGAGGTGGTTGCGCTGCGGCCCGCCGAAGGTGAAGTTGGCGACGATCTCGGGCAGGTGCAGCTTGCCCAGCAGGCTGCCGTCCGGGTCGAAGCAGTGCAGCCCGTCGTGCGCCGCCGCCCAGACCCGCCCCGCGTCGTCGAGGCGTACGCCGTCGAACGAGCCGGTGTCGCAGGTGGCGAAGACCTCCCCGCCGCGCAGTGCGCCGCCCTCGGTCACCCGGAACCGGCGCAGGTGCTTCATCCGGGTGTCGACCACGTAGAGCAGCGACTCGTCCGGGCTGAAGGCCAGCCCGTTGGGTTGCCCGAAGTCGTCGGCGACCCGGCGCACCACGCCGTCGTGCGGATCGACCCGGTACACGTGGTTGCCGCCGATCTCGCTCTCCGCGCGGTGCCCCTCGTAGTCGCTGTCGATGCCGTAGCTGGGGTCGGTGAACCAGATCGACCCGTCGGAGTGCTCGACCACGTCGTTCGGGCTGTTGAGCCGTCGGCCCCGCCAGCGCTCGGCGAGCACCGTGTCGGTGCCGTCCGGCTCGGTGCGGGTGACCCGCCGTCGGCCCTGCTCGCAGCTCACCAGTCGCCCCCGTCGGTCGACGGTGTGCCCGTTCGCATAGCCGGCCGGCTGGCGGAACACCCCGACCGCGCCGGTGGTCTCGTCCCAGCGCAGCAGCCGGTCGTTGGGGATGTCGCTGAAGACGAGGTGACGACCGGCGGGAAACCAGGCGGGCCCCTCCAGCCAGCGGCCCCCGGTCCACAGGCACTCCGTCCACTCGTCGCCGTTGATCCGACGGAACCGCTCGTCGAGCACCTCGAAACGAGTCCTGAACCGGTCCAGCACCGTTGCCTCCGCCCGTGACTTATGTTCGGCCTCAAGCTAACATGACCGAACCACAATCGGCATAGAGAGATTTTCCCGAACGGAGGGCGTTGGTGGACGAGGTTGACCGGAAGCTGTTGGCCGCGCTGCAACGCGACGCCACCCAGTCGTACGCCGCGCTGGCCGGCGCGGTCGGGCTCTCCACCGGGGCCGCTCACGAGCGGGTCCGCAAGCTCCGCGAGCAGGGGGTGATCCGGCGGACCACGGTGGACGTCGACCCGGCTGCGGTCGGCCGGGGGGTGCTGGCGTTCGTGCTGGTCGAGGCGAACGCCTGGATGGGTGACCGCCCGACCCACGAGGCGCTGGCCGCCCTGCCCGAGGTGGAGGAGGCGCACGTCATCGCCGGCCCCGCCTCGCTGCTGGTGAAGATCCGGGTCGGCACGCCGGAGCAGCTCCAGGCCAGCCTGCGCCGCCTGTTCCAGGTGGAGGGCGTCACCGGTACGCAGACCGTGGTGGTGCTGGAGAGCTTCTTCGAGCGCCCGCTCGACCCGCACCCGCCGAGCCGCTGACCGGTCGGTCGTTGCCTGCCTCCGTCAGCGCCACCACTCCGGCTCGCGCACCGGCACGACGTCGACCCCGTGCCGCTCGCGGAACCAGCGGGCGAGCTGGGTCTCCAGCACCAGTTGCTCGCTGGCCGCGTGCGACACCCCGACCAGGGTCATCGACGTCCCGGCGGCGAACTCGCGCACCTGGTCGTACTTGCGGCGGCCGTACTCGCCCTCGATCCGGACGTGCAGCTCGCCGGTCAGGTACGCCTGGGCGCCGAGCCGCTCGGCGTGCGCCATCTCGTCGACGTGGTCGCCGACCCCGCCCACCACCCCGATCCGCTCGATCACGTGCCGCTGCCGCCCCGCCACCTCGACCAGCTCGACCCCGAAGAGCTGGCGGGCCCGGGCCACCAGGTCGGCGCTGCTCATCGTCGGCACCTCGCAGACCAGTCCGGCGTGGCCGGCGCCGTACGGCCAGAACCGGTCCACCACCTCGCCGCCCAGCGCCTCGACGATGGCGGCGGCGGTGCCGACCCGGAGCGAGGTGTCCATCGGCGCGTGGCAGGCGTAGAGGCTGACCCCGGCGTCGCGGAGCTGCGCGAAGCGATCGGCCGGGATCGGCACGAAGCCCTCCGCCCACACCCCGCGTGGGTGGCCGTTGCGCAGGTCAATCGGGTGGTGGGTGACCAGCAGGTCGCCGGGCGCGGCGGTGGGCAGCCACCGGTCCAGCACCTCGGCCGACGGGAAGCAGGCGACGAGGACCCGGCCGACCTCGGGGTGGCCCTCGATCATCAGGCCGTTGAACCGCTCGGCGAACCCGGGGGTGACGTACCGCCGCCAGTCGATCTCGGCCTCCTCGTGCACCCGGGGCACGTGTCGCCGCATCGCGGTGTCCGGCTCGGCGTCCGCCAGCTCGAAGAGGTCGTCCAGGTCGGCCACGAGCGTGGCGAGCGGGATCCGATCCGTCATGGCTCGGCAAGATAGCCGCGGTTCACCGGCATCGACCAGCGGATTACCCCTCGCGTAGCAGGACGGGCAGGTCGCCGAGGGCGGCGAGCGCGTGGCCGTCCCAGGCGGGGTCGGTGTCGTTGTGTTCGGTCGTCCGGAACACGGCCATCCCGACCGCCGCCGCGCCGGCCAGCTCGCCGTCGGCGCCGTCGCCGACGAAGACGCAGTCGGCCGGGTCGACGCCCAGCCGGTCCGCGGCCGTCCGGTAGATCGCCGGGTCGGGCTTGGCGACGCCGAGGTCGCAGGAGAAGACCGCGATGTCGAAGCGGCGGGCCAGCGCGCTGCCCGGCCACGCCTCGGCGGTCTCGGCGGTGGCGTTGCTGATCAGGCCGAGCGGATGGCCGTCGGTGCGCAGCGCGTCCAGCACCGCGAGGGTCTCCGGCGACACGCCGGCCAGCAGCCGGGCGGCCAGTTCGCGGCGGTGCGCCGCCGCCCGGGACACCTGGTCCGCGGTCGGCGCGGCGCCGAGCCGCCCGGCGAGGATCCGCACCGTCTCGGCGACATTCCATCCGGTCATCCGGTCCCGCCAGGTGGCGTGGTAGGCGGTGACCAGCTCGGCCGGCGCCACCCCGACCATCTGGGCCATCTCGCCGATCACCCGGTCCCGCTCGGCATCGCCACCGTGCACCAGAGTGTGGAAGAGGTCGAAGATCACCGGTCGGGGCACGATCCACATGCTACCGGCGCGCCACAGTGGTCGGGACGCCGAAGGGCCGGCCTCCCACGGGGGAGACCGGCCCTTCGTGCCGCTCAATCAGGAGCTGTAGCCGCGGCTCGCGATCCAGTTGGCCAGGTCGGTGACGTTCATCCAGTACGTCGGCTCGTTCGGGCTGGCCGGGTCGGCGATCAGCACCGTGTTGCCGTCGTCCTTGTACTCGACCACGGTCAGGTAGTGGCCGGTGTAGCTGTGCGCCACTCCGTCGACGTCCACCGCGCTGCCGATGATGTTGGCGACGACCGGGCGGCCCTGGTCCACAGCGCTCTTGACGTCGACCCGCAGCCGCTCGATCTGCTCCTTGGTGGCCACGTCGTCCCGGATCTCGGTGGTCTTGTACTTGCCGCCGGTGTACTCGTTGAGCACCCGGGTGATGTCGATCGCCGAGTCGGTGCCGTTCACGGTCGTGCCCAGCTTGGCGGCGAGCTCGTCCTGGCTCACCGTCTTGCCCTCGGCGGACAGGGCGATCCGGGTCGACGCCGGGCCGCAGTAGTAGAAGTTCGGCTGGGCCTGGTAGTCGAAGCGCGCGGAGCGCTCGCCCTTGTCACCCTTGGCGCTCTTGTTCGCGGTCACCGGCTTCGCGGGCAGCGGGGCGGCGGACGCGGCCACCGCCGGCCCGGCGACGACGCCACCGGACATCACGAGACCGGCCACGGACAGCATGCTCTTGCGGAAGATCGAGTTCATGGCGAAGCTCCATTCGGGGGTTGTTGTCGTCCCCTCGCGGGACGCAGCAGCACCGGGAGTGGCGCTTGGTCGTTGTCGGGATGCGGACCGGACGAACCCGCCCGCTCACGGGAGATGTAACGGCCGGCCGGGGGTCGGGATTCCGGCGCATCGGTGGCACCGATCACCGGTGAACCGGACATCCGGGCGAGTACGGTGCGTTCGGTCGCTCGTCCGACGTCCGCGGTCGACGAACCGCCCGGCCGGCGTGCGCGCCGGGTCGGGTGGGGGCGAGGGACGGATCGGTGGGGGCGAGGGACGCTACGAACTTGATGACGCCGAACGGATCGAGGGTGACGGCGAGGACGTTCGCGCCGACTTTCGGTCCGGAGCCCGGAATCGGGTGAGTCATTCACGTCATCAACTTTGTAGCGGAACGCCAGGCAGTCCGGAGGGCGGC
This sequence comes from Micromonospora mangrovicola, assembly GCF_047200535.1. Classification (NCBI taxonomy): domain Bacteria; kingdom Bacillati; phylum Actinomycetota; class Actinomycetes; order Micromonosporales; family Micromonosporaceae; genus Micromonospora; species Micromonospora mangrovicola. The sequence continues at coordinate 50,176 of NZ_JBJZOG010000011.1, forward strand.
CGGAGCGGGGCGAGCCGGGGCGTGCCGGGACGGATCGGCGGTGCGGTGATATCGACCCGTCAGCCGGCGGGTGGGAGGCTGCCGAGGAGGCGGGTGACGGCGATCTCGATGACCACCCGCTCCGGGTTGGGGCGGGGCGGGCGGTAGCGCTCGGCGTACCGGCGCACGGCCTCCGCCACCGACTCGGGGTCGCGGCGCAGCACCGCGCGGCCCTCGACGGTCAACCACCAGCGGCCGTCCACCTGGCAGACCGCCACCGGGGTGCCCTCCGGGCCGGCCGCCCCGACGTGCCGCGCCTTGGCCGAGGTGTCCGAGGTGATCACTCGGGCCAGGCTGGCGTCCGCGTCGAAGGTGACGCCCACCGGAACGACGTGCGGGGTGCCGTCGGCCCGCAGCGTGGTCAGCGTGGCGAGGTGCCGGTCGCGGAAGAACCGCGTGACCCGTGCGTCGTGTGGGTCCAGCCCGTGGTCGCCCGCCATGCCCGTCCTCGGTCGCTCGTTCCGGGCCGCCCGCCGACCCGGTCGGACATCATGACACGGGACGGTGCGGGCGGCCCGGCACCGCCGGAGGCTGCGACCGGTCGGGCAGCCCGCGCTGCGCCGCGCGGTGCTTGGCGACCAGGCGGCCCAGGTAGAACAGGGCGCCGGCCAGCACCCCCATGTCATCCAGGTAGATCGGGTCGGGCAGCAGGTCGATCGGGAGGATCGTGTAGATCAGGGCGCCGTAGAAGGCGACCTTGCCGCCGGCGCCCAGCGCGCCGAGCAGCCGGCGGGTGCGGACCACCCGTACGGCGAGCAGCACCGCGCCGACCAGCGTCGCCAGCGCGACGACGCCGGCGAGCGCCACCAGGATCCAGGTCTCGCGGGACACGAGGTCACGCTAGCCGAATCGGGCCACCTCCGCGCGGCGGTCAGAACGCCGGCACCGCCGCCCGGCCCCGGACCGCCGGCGCGGCCTCCGGCCGGGGGGTGGCCGGCAGCTCCCGGGCGCTCTCCGCCCCACCGAGGTCCACGATGGAGAACGGCGACCGCCGCTCCGGGCCGGGCGAGGTCGCCGCGTACGCCTCGTCGCGCAGGCTCCGCGCGGCGGCGGCGGCCAGCTCCGCAGCCCGCCATGCCGCCTGCTCCCGCTCCTGGACAGCCCCGTGCCGAGCCCGGACGTTGTCCCGGACCAGCCGGCGCAGCAGCAGTTCCTGTTCCACCGGGTGCCGGCGCGAATCCCAGCCACGTTGCCCGAGGATGTCGCTGAGCTGCTCGACGGTGATCTCCCCACGCTCCTGCGCCGCCGTGGCCGCCCGGTGCAGCCAGCGCTCCCGGTCGGCGTACTCGGCGGGTGTCCGGGCCGTCCGGGGCAGCGGCAGGGCGGCGGCTGCGGCCAGTCGGCGGACGTCCCGCTCCGCCGCCTCGTACGCCTGCCAGGCCTGCTCGACCTCCTCCTGGACGGCCAGCCACTCGGCCCGCCGCCGCTCGGCGCTCGCCGCCGCCCGGCCCGCGGCCACCTCGATCTCCTGCGCGTACCGGGCCCGCTCGCGGGAGCGCTCACGGACCTCCACGGCCAGGTCCAGGCTGCTCGGCCGGGCCGCCTCGCTGATCCGATCGCCGAACACCCGGCGGAATCGGCCCGGGCGAACGATCAGGGCGGCGATCACGATGGCTGCCACGGCGATCAGGGCCAGCCAGATCCCGGCGGCCTGGGGGACGTCGTACAACACGGCGGAGAAGACGGTCTGCATCACCAGCACCTCGTGGTGGAAACGTGCGAAGTCAACGGTCTGCGGGCCCGGGCGACGGGCACGGGGAGCTGTCTGTACCCGTTGGACGGGTGAAAGATGCCGGGCCGGAGCGGCCGGCGCGATCAGGCGCGCGGCGGGCCGCGACGGGTGACCGGCTCCCGGCCGGGATCGGCAGGAGGTGCGGCAGCGGTGGTCGTCGCCCGCACGGCCGAGGCGGCGGAGTCGACGTGGCGTGCCGGTACGTCGGCGGCCGGCGCGCCCGACGGGACCTGCGGGTGCCGGGTGGGCGAGTCGACCGTGCCCGGCCCGACCCGGGACACCCCGGCCACGGCCGTCAGGCTCGGGCCCCGGCCGGCTGCGACGGCATTGCGCAGAGCCAGGCTCGCCGGAACGCCGAGCGGCTCGTGGGTGACCTGGACGCCCGCCAGCGGGCGAAACGTCGAGACTGGACGGAGCGGATCGGCGGTGACGGGCGCGGCCAGCCCGTTGAGGCCGACGACGAGCGCCAGCGCGGTCGCCGCCATCCGGGTGAGGCGGCGCAGGCTGCGCAGCGTGACCGCCCAGAGGGGCGGAGCGAACGCTACGGGCTGCACCGTTTCAACCTATCGGTCGGATCCACCTCATGCACCCCGTGAACCGGCCGGGTGACGTGACCCGCCCCACGATGCGCTGTGGACAGACCCGTCCCGGCCCGGGGCGGCCCGCCCGGTGCCCCCGTACCACCGGGCGGGCCGCCGGCTCATTCGGCGCGTAACCCGTCCGGCCGGGTGAGCCGCCAGAGCACCGGCAGGCTCGCCCCGGTGACCAGCAGCACCACCGCGGCGCCGAGCCCGACGCCCAGCCCGACCACCGGCCAGCTCACCACCACCGGCGCGCCGACCAGCCGGAGCAGCGCCGCGCCCATGGCGATCCCGATGCCGGCGGCGAGGACCAGCCCGGCCAGCACCGGCACCCCGGTCTGCCCGAGCACCGACCAGCCGAGCGTGCCCCGCGGCGTCCCCACCGCGACCAGCGTGGCGAGCAGCCGCCGTCGTTCCCGGAGCTGCTCCAGGACGCCGACCAGCATGCTCAAGCCGATCAGCAGCAGGGTGACCACCGCACCGATGAGCAGCCCGCGCCGGACGTTGGCGAACTGGCGGCTCTCCCGGGTCGCGTCCAGCGTGAGCACCGAGCCGGTCAGGTCGATCCCGGCAGCCCCGCTGCGGAGCCGCTCCAGCGCGTCCCCGTCCGTCGGATCCAGGCGGACCAGCGCGGTGGCAGTGAGCCGGTGCGCCGGCAGGGGCCCCAGCGCGCCCGGCGTGATCAGCAGACCGTTGTGCGGCGCGCCCACCGGATCCGCCCGTACCGGCACGGTCCGGGTACCGGTCGGCATCTGCCAGGTCTCCGTGCCCTCGCCGAAGTCGACCCGCGCCCCCGGGGTGAAGCCTGGCACGGGGTCGTCCCGCCAGGTCAGGAAGACGTCACCGTCGGCGCAGGTGCCGACGTCGGCGTACTCGGCCAGCGCCGAGCAGTCGCCGACCCGTACGTCGACGGCTGCCCGGGAGGACGCGGGGAACGCCGCGAACGACAGGGTGCCGGCGCTGCGGGTCACGCCCGGGACGGCGGCGATCTGCGCGAGTGCCTGCCAGGGAGCCGACGGGCTGTCAAGCAGCACCACGGCCTGAGCGCGGGTGGGGTCCTGACCGGAGGGTTGTCGGAACTCGTCCTGCACCCCGGCCACCAGCATCTGCAGTCCGATGGTGCCGGCCACGGCCACGGCCACCCCGCTGACCAGCCGGGCCGAGGCGGTGCTGTCGAGCTGGAGCCGCCGGACCGCGAGCTGCCACGGCGGCGGTCCGCCGCGTAGCCGGCGTACCAGCAGGTCGACCAGCCACGGCAGGAGGGTGACCGTGCCGATGAGCAGGAGCACCGCGCCGGTCGCGATCTGGCCGTCGGTCGCGTCGCTGCGCGTGGTCCGCACGTCGGCGACCGGCTGGAGCAGCGCGAGCCCGGCGGCGGGCAGCAGCAGCCGCCACCAGAGGCGACGCCGGGCCGGGGTGGCCTGGCGGCTCACCCCCAGCGGCGTGACCACGACCCGGCGCAGGGCCAGCAGCGCCATCCCGGCGGCGAGCAGCGGTACGGCCAGCGCCACCACCGCCACCAGCCACGGCACCGGACGCAGGTCGTCCGGGTAGACGCTGATGTCGTACAGCGAGACCAGCAGAGCCAGTTGACGGCCGGCGAGGAAGAAGACCCCGCCCACGGCGAGCCCGAGCAGCGCGGCGGTGCCCGCCTCGGCGGCGGCGATCCGGCGGACCATGCCGGCGTCGGCGCCGAGCAGCCGCACCGCGGCCAGCCGGCGGTCGCGCTGTTCGCCGCCGAACCGGACGGCCGCGCCGAGGAATACCACGATCGGCAGCAGCAGCACCACCCCGACCACCACCACGAGCAGCCAGAGCACCGGCCCGAACTCGTCGACCGGACCGCTCCCGCCGAAGTGGTCCAGCCGCGTCGCCCGGTCCGCCGACAGGGCGTCCCGGCCCAGGTAGAAGGCCAGCTCTCGCGGGCCGGTCAGGCCCTGCGGGCCGATGGTGCCGATGACCCGTGCCCCGCCCAGGCGGGGGGCGAAGAGCGCCCCGTCCGGTGAGTCGAGCAGTTCCCGCAGCGCCGGGGAGACCATCACCTCGCCGTCCCGGGGGAGCGCGGTCAACCCCGGCGGCACCGGCGCGTCCGGGCCCTCCGGATGGAGGAGCCGACCCCGCACCGGACGGTCGCGGAAGACCGTGTCGACGGCGGCGACCAGCATGGTGTCGGGCCCGGCGGCCAGTTCCGGGCCCGGCCGGCCCAGGTCGAAGCGGGCCTCGCCGCGCGCCCCGCGGGCGTCGATCGCGCCCGGCACCGCCGCCGCGAGCAGCAGCATCGCCACGCCGATGCCGACACCGAGCGCGGTCAGCACGGTGCGCGTCCAGCCGGCCCGCCCGCCGGTGACCGCCATCCGGGCACCCATCGCCACGTCGCCCAGGCCGGCCCGGAGCCGGCCGCCGGGCCGGCGGGCGTCCACCCCGGTCACGCCACCTGCTCCAGGCTCCGGGCCCGACCGTCCCGGACCACCACCTCACGGTCCGAGTACGCGGCCACCCGCGGCTCGTGGGTGACCAGCAGCACCGCCGCCCCGGTCTCCCGTGCCGCCGCGCTCAGCAGGCGCATCACCCGCTCGCCGTTGAGCGAGTCCAGGGCGCCGGTGGGCTCGTCGGCAAAGACGACGCGCGGGCCGGTGACCAGGGCCCGGGACACAGCCACCCGCTGCCCCTGGCCGCCGGAAACCTCGCCGGGCCGCTTGCCGGCGACGTCGGTCACCTCCAGCCGCTCCAGCCACTCGGTGGCGCGCCGCTCCGCCTCCCGCCGGGGAACCCGCTCCAGGCGCAGCGGCAGCGCGACGTTCTCCAGGCAGGTCAGCTCCGGTACCAGCTGCCCGAACTGGAACACGAAGCCGAACTCCCGCCGGCGCAGCGCGCTGCGCGCCGGGTCGGAGAGGGCGGTCAGCTCGGTGCCCCGGTAGCGGACCCGGCCCTGGTCGGGGCGGACGATGCCGGCCAGGCAGTGCAGCAGGGTGGACTTGCCCGACCCGGACGGGCCCATCACCGCGACCACCTCACCGGCCCGTACGGAGACCGAGGCCCCGGCGAGCGCCGGGGTGGGGCCGAAGGAGCGGTGCAGCTCCTCGCCGACCAGCAGCGGCTCGGCGCTCATCGCCGCACCTCCTTGGCCAGCTCGTCGAGGCGGGCCGCGGTGAGTTCCAGCCAGCGCAGGTCCGCCTCGAGGTGGAAGAGCGCGTGGTCGCAGATGAGCTGCTCGGCGAGGTCGCCGTAGGTCTTGCGGCGGGTCAGCTCGCGCATCAGCCGCAGGTGCTCGGCGCGCTGGGTGTCCAGCAGGTCGGCGGCGGGCCGGCCGGTGAGCAGAGCGAGCACCACCTTGGTGTAGAGGACGCTCTGCAGGTACGGCTCCGGCTTCTCCGGCTGGGACAGCCAGCGCTGGACGTCGGTCACCCCCGCCTCGGTGATCGCGTACCGCTTGCGCTCGGGACCCTCACCGGGTTCGACCGAGTCCACCGCGACCAGGTTGTTGCGCAGCAGCCGGGACAGGGTGGAGTAGACCTGGCCGAAGTGGAGCGGCCGGGTGTGCCCGAACCGCTCGTCGTACGCCCGCTTGAGGTCGTAGCCGTGCCGGGGGCTGGACTCCAGCAACCCGAGGAACGTGTGACCGATCGACATGGCGCGACTATACACATCAGGTATACGTCGTAGGTATACCTGGCCGGCCGAAACGACGAACGGCGCGGCAACCCCGTCGAAGGGGCTGCCGCGCCGTCGGTCAGCGTGCGATCAGTCGGTGCCGAGGACCGAGGGCGGGGCCGACCGGCCGTCGCCCCAGACCATCTCGTCCTCGGTCAACCACGTGAGGTGCTCGTCCGACTCGTCCTCGTCGGGCCGGCCGTTCCTGCCCAGCACGCCGTTGCGCCCGGGCATCGCGGAACGGGCACCGGCGCCCTTGCCGCCGCTGGAGCGGCCCTCGGCGTCGACCACGGCGCCCCGGCCACCGGCGAGTCGACCGGTGCCGGCCGCCGACCGGCTCGCCAGCCCGCCCGGACGACCGGTCACCCCGCCGGTGGAGCCGGCCAGCGAGCCGGTACCGACGCCGGGCATCCCGAAGAGCCCGCCGCCGCCCCCGCCGGTCGGGACGGTGGACGTGGCGCCCGCGATCCCGGTGCTGGTGAGGCCGGTCATCGGGCCGGTGCCGGTGAGCGGGGCCGCGCCGGCGAGCGAGGTGCCGGCCGGGTCGGTGACACCGACCGAGCCGCCGGTGCCCGGGTGGCCCGTGCCGGGGGCGCCGGCGTCGGCACCCGCCGGGCCGCTGGTCGGCCCAACGTGGTGGACGCCGGAGGTGGTCGCGGTGGCGCCGGTGGTCTGGCCGAACGTGCCGGAGGCCGGCCCGGCGGAGGGCGTGCCGACCGAGGGGCCGCTGCCCAGCGTCGGACCGGACGTGTCGGTGTGGCCGGGCAGGCGATTGTCGGGCTCCTCCGGCACGACGATCCGCCCGTACGCGGAGAAGTCGTACCCCTCGGCGAGGTTGGCGACGACCTGCACCATCCGCTGGTGCGCCTTCTCCTGCTCGGCCTCGTCCTGCTGGTGCCCGACGAACCCGCCGATCACCGCGCCGGCCGCGCCGCCCATCAGGAAGCCCTTGACCGCCCCGTCGACCAGCTTGTCGTTGTCGTCGGTCTCCTCCGGGCTCTCCGCCTTCGACTGGGCGGTACGCAGCTCGGTGGCCATCATGCCGAGCGCCTGCTTGATGCCGGCCATGCCCTCCGCCAGGTTGCCGGAGTAGTCGACGACCAGGTTCAGCCGCTGGTGGAACTCGCGGGCCGCGTCGCCCGTCCAGGTCTTGGCGAGCGCGTCCAGATCCTTGGTGAGGTCCCGGCCGAGGCCCTCCAGGGTGTCCTTCAGCGAACTCCACTGGGCGCTGAGCCCGTCGATCTGCTTCGGGTCGCCCGCGGTGACGCCCTGGTAGAGCTCCTTGTGGCTGACGTGCTCGTAGCGCTGGGTGTACTCAGACACGCGGATCATCTCCCCTCGCCGGCTTCATCGCCTCGGTGACCGCGGAGAGGGCGGCGATGATGTCGGCCGCGGCGGCCGCGTTGCGCGCCTCGGCGGTCCGATAGTTGGTCATGATCGTTTTGGTCGCCTGCTGGGCGGCCACGATCGCCCGGCGCAGCTGTTCGGCGTGGTTGACAAAGCTCGCGTGTGTCTCGGAGTAGCGGCGGGCGTTGTCGGTCGCGTCGGTGAAGGTGCCCAGCGCCGGCGGGTGGCACTGCATCTCGGTGTTGAGTTTCTTCAGCACCGACTCGGCCTCGCTCAGCCGCTGCTCGAGCAGTTGGTGGAAGTCCTCCAAGGACAGTACGTCCACTGTCGTGCGCCCGGTCATGGCTGCATCCCCGTAGTCATCGTCGAGAGCCGTTGGCCACGCTCAGGTTAGTCGACCCGGGCCAGCCGGGGCGACCCACGTATCGGCCCCTTCCACATCGGACCGACGGGCCGGATCAGCCGCCCGGTGCCGCGGACGACCCGGACGACGTGGCGCTGTCCGGCTGGTCCGGCTTGTCCGCCGCGGTGGTGCGCGGCCGGGCCCCGGGGTCGAAGTAGCTCATCGCGTCCTGCCGCTCCAACGCTGGCCCGGTCGGTACCAGGGCCAGCAGCGACGCGGGCACCGCCAGCGGCGTCACGCCGCCATACCCGAGGGCGGCCCGGGCGTCCCCGGAGGCGGTGCCGAGCGGGTAGCGGACCCCCTGAGCGGTGATCAGGTAGACCGTGGACCCGGCCGCCGCCTTGCCGGTGTCTCCGGCCGCGGCCTGCACCAGCACGCCCTTGCCCCCGGGCAGCAGCACGCTCTCGGCGGTCCGCACCGCGTCCCGGGCGGTCTGCCGGGTGGCGACCCCGGTCGCCGCGGTCAGCTCGGCCGGAGGCTGGTCGAAGACCTCCAGCGTGGTGGTGGGCGGCTGGCCCGGTCCGGCGGAGCGGTAGCTGGCGCAGAGCACCGTGCGTCCGGCCCGGACCTCGTGCAGCGCGGGCAGCTTCTGCGGCAGGCCCTCGGCGTCCAGCCGCTGGTCGGTGAGGAGCTCGCCGGCCTGGGACGGGGTGATGTCGGTGACCTGACCGCCGTCCCCGAGCAGCAGCAGCGCGGTCATCTCCGTGACCGCCACCAGCCCCTGCCGGGTGAGCACGTAGTACTGGCCGGCGGCCCGGTACACCTGGCCGATCCGGGCCGGCCGGTCGGCCACCGCCACGCCGCTGGAGCCGCCGTACCCGTCGATGTTCGGCTTGCGCAGCGCCGGCCCGACCGGCACCGCGTTGAGCAGCTGCTGCCCGACGGTGAGGGTGGGCGCACCGGCCATCTTCAGCGCGACCAGGGCCTGCTCGTCACCGACCACGCGCAGCTGCGCGCCCCCGGTGAGCAGGTACCGCGACCCGTCCACCCGGACCAGCACCGCCTGGTCGGTGAGCGGGGTGCCGCCCGGCAGTGGCCGGTCGATCACCAGCCGGATGGTCGAGCGCTGCGGGTCGACCGGGTCGGGCACGTCGCAGACCGACCAGGGGAGCCCGACCAGCGACTTCGGATCCGGCAGGGCGCCCGGCGCGCCCACGATGCCGGCGGTCCGGCCGCGCGGACGGTCCTTGATGGAGGCCCGCGACATGGTGCGCACCGACGGGTCCGCCTCGTTGAGGATGAGCCGGGCGGAGGCGTAGTTGAGCGTCGGGTGCAGCAGCCCGTCGTCGGTGAAGACGTAGGTGGCCCCGGTCTCCCGCTCGATGACCAGCGTGTTCGGCTCCAACGGCGCGGCGTTGCCGGTGAACTGGCCGTACGCGCCCGCGCCGCCGAGCACGACGGCGGCGGCGATGACGCTGCCGAACACCGCCATGCCGAGCCGTCGCATCGGCAGGTCGTTGGTCTCCGGGTCGCCGGAGAGCAGTGCGGAGACGATGCGGCGGGTGACGAAGCGGTACGCCTGCACCTGATCGCGGCGGGTCCGCATGACTAACCTCCGGCGGGGGTGGATCCCACGGCGATCAGGTCCGAACTCCGCCGCGGGCTTCCCTACGATAAGGGGCCGTCGGGGGTCCACCGGGACCCCGCCCGTCCCCCGGCACCGCACCGGTCCGGCGGATGCCCAGGATGTCCAGAAGGGACGCTCACCGATGACGCAGGTCCAGGCGCCACCCGGTCATACGGCCACCGCCCCCGCCGCCCCGGACGACCGTACGGTCACCCCGGCCGACCGGCGCCGGCGCGGCCGGCTCGGTCCGGTGGTCGTGGGTCAGCTGGTGGTGTTGGAGTGCGCCGCGCTCGCCGTGTGGTTCGCCACCGGTGGACCCGCCTGGCTGCTGCCGGTCGTCGGCGCGCTGGCGCTGCTTGCGGTGGTGGCCGCCTTCGCCCGGCGCGGCGGCCGCTGGTGGTACGAGGACCTGATGCTCCGCCGCCGGCTGCTGCGCCGCCGGGACCGGGCGAAGCGGGCGGTGCCCGCCGGCGACCCGCGGCTGGTCGCCCTCGCCCCGGAGCTGACCGTCGTCGAGCTGACCGACCGCGGCACCCGGATCGGCGTCGGGCAGGACGAGCGGGGCTGGTTCGCGGCGGTCGCGCTGACCGGCCGGCCGGGCACGCCCGCCGGCTCCATCGAGGCGGCCGTGGTGGACCGGGCGCTCGCGGTGCTCGCCGACTTCGCCGGCCCGATCACCCAGACCCAGGTCGTGTCGCACACCCTGGTCTGGTACCCGGCGCCGGGCGCGCCGCCGGCGGCGCACCGGACGGTCTGGGTGGCGCTGCGCCTCTCCGTCGCCGACGCCCGCGCCGAGACGGTGAGCCGGGGCGGCGGCATGCGCGGCGTGCACCGTACCGTCGCCGCCGGCGTGGGCCGGCTCGGCAAGGCGCTGAACGCCGCCGGCCTCGGCCACCGGGTCCTCGGCCGGGACGAACTGCACGCGGCGGTGGTCTCCGGCGCCGGGCTCGACCTGGCGCCGCAGGCGCCGGTGGAGAGCTGGACCAGCCTGAGCGGCGGCGGCTGGACGCAGCGCTGCCTGGCCCTGCGGGTCCGCCCCAACGGTTCGTTGGGGGCGCTGGTGAACGCGGTGACCGCGACCTCCGCGCCGTCGCACACGGTCGCCGCGGTGGTGCTCCCCGGCGGTCGCCGGGTGCCCCCGCTGCTGCGGGTGGCGGCGATGGACGGGCACGCCGCCGCGTTGGTGAAGGTCGTCCGGGACGTGGCGAAGCGCTCCGGGGTGCCGGCCCGCCCGCTGGACGGGCAGCACGGCCCCGGCGTCTACGCCACCGCGCCGGTGGCCACCGTGATGGGCACGGTCACGGTCGAAGGTTGACGATCCAGCCGTAGAGACCGCAGACCCAGACGGCCAGCGGCACCAGGGCGACGATCAGCAGGATCTCGACGATGTCCAGGGTGCGTCCCCAGACCGGCGAGATCCGCTTCCCGGCCACGGTCAGCCCGTAGATCAGGCTGATCAGCGCGGCGAGCAGCAGGCCGCCCAGGATCAGCCCGAGCCGGACCGGGAGCGAGCCGGCGCCGAAGGTCGCCGCCGCGGCCAGCCCCAGACCGACGGTGCCGGTCAGCAGGACCGGGGTGCGCTGGGCACGGCCGATGAACGGGCGGGCCCGCAGCAGCGAGAGCAGGGCAAGGACCAGACAGAGCAGCACCGACGGCAGCCGGCCGTTGCCGGCGAGTACGAGCTGGCCGCCGAGGACCAGCACCGAGACCGTCCACAGCAGACCGGTCAGGAACGCGTCGGCGCGCTCGCTGTTGCGCAGCACCTGCGGGCCGTCCACCGACTCGGTGTCGCTCTTCAGGTCGTCCGGCCCGGTCGGGATCGACGGCACCGGCAGCCGGGCCAGCCGGTAGGAGATCATCGGCAGCGCCGGCAGGGCACCGAACGCGATCGTCGCGACCACCGCCGCGGCGGCCGCCGCGCCGATCCCGAAGGCCAGGCAGAGCAGCGCGCCGACACCGACGGCCACCCCCACCGCGACCGCGCCCAGGAAGAGCGGCAGCCGGTCGCCGACGGCGAGCGCGGCCACCGCGCCGAAGAGCACCACCGCGGTCGCGGCCATCAGCAGGTGCGGACTGGCCAGGTCGGCCACCTTCCGGTCCCCGGCGAGCACCAGCAGTCCGCCGATCGCCGCGTAGCCGAGACCGGCCACGGCCAGCACCGCACCGGTGCGGCTGTCGCCGGCCGCCCGCGACAGCACCGCGGCGGTCACCAGCAGGGCGAGGGCGACCACCAGCGCGGCCAGCGCGCCCGGCAGTTGCGGCGGGCCGGCGAAGAGCGCCGCCACTGCGCCGGCCGCGAGCGCCGCTCCGGCGAAGAGCACCGCGAACGAGCGGGTCGTGCCGACCTGCCAGGTGCCGGGGCGCTGATGGGTGGCGGTGGCGACGGCGTCTACCACGTCGTCGAAGACGATCTCGGGCGCGGCCGAGGCCCGGGGGTTGAAGTAGAGCACCTCGCCGTCGCGGACGCCGAGCTGCGCGGCGGTACGGCCGCCGTCCAGCGGCGGCCCGCCGAGCCGCGACAGGCTCCACCCGCCGTGCCGCACGCCCTCGTCGGCGAGATCCTCGCCGGCGTAGCGCAGCAGGGTGGGCAGCAGATCGGCCAGTGGAACATCCGACGGCAACGCCAGATCCATCCTGGTCCGGGGCGCCACGATGGTGATCCGGCTCAGCCCGCCGGTCGCCGTCTTCGTCGCCACAGTGGCCTCCTCGTGCTCGCCTACGATCCACCTCGGCCGGTGGCGTCGCCCCCCGTGGGTCCACGACGCCTCCGGGAGATTACCTACGATGGCGGTCGCACAGGTTGCCCACCCGACGTCTCGGGGGAGTTGGCAGACCACGATCAGGGCAGCTTCTGGGAAGGAGACAGCCGTGAGCACGGTGGTGTTCCGTCGGCTTCCGCGTCAACCGGGGCCCGCGCTGCCGCGCGGCGAGGTGTTGCTGGAGTCTCCGCCCGAGCTGCCCGAGCAGCAGCCCCGGGGCATGGGCCAGGTGTTGATGATCCTGCCGATGCTCTGCGGTGTCGGCGCGATGGCCTTCCTCTACGCCGGCCGTGGTGGCGGCATGATGACGTACGTCGCCGGTGGCCTGTTCGGCGTGTCGATGCTCGGCATGGCGATCGGCACCCTGGGCAACGGCGGCAACGACAAGGCCGAGCTGAACGCCCAGCGGCGCGACTACATGCGCTACCTGGCCCAGATGCGCAAGCGCACCCGGCGGGCCGCCGAGCAGCAGCGCGCGGCGATGACCTGGCGCCACCCGGAGCCGGACGCGCTCTGGTCGATCGCCGCCTCCCGCCGGCTCTGGGAACGGCGGATCACCGAGGACGACTTCGGCGAGACCCGGATCGCACTCGGCCCGCAGCGGCTGGCCGTGGAGATCGTGCCGCCGGAGACCAAGCCGGTGGACGACCTGGAGCCGATGAGCGCGATCGCGCTGCGCCGGTTCGTCCGGGCGCACTCCAGCGTGCCGGATCTGCCCACCGCGCTGTCGCTGCGCGCGTTCAGTCGGATCGCGCTGCGCGGCGAGCGGGAGGCCGTGCTCGACCTGGCCCGGGCCGCGGTGGGTCAGCTGGTCACCTTCCACGCCCCGGACGACCTGATCGTCGCGGTGGTGGCCGCCCACGACCGGCAGCCGGTGTGGGACTGGGTGAAGTGGCTGCCGCACGCCCAGCACCCGGGGCGTACGGACGCCGCGGGCGCCCGCCGGATGGTCTTCGCCAGCCTCGCCGAGGCCGAGACGGCGCTCGCCAACGAGCTGGGCGGCCGCCCGCGGTTCGCCCCGGAGGCGAAGCCGCTCACCACCGCCCCGCACCTGGTGGTGGTGCTCGACGGCGGGGAGGTCTCGCCGACCTGCGCGCTGATGGGGCCGGGCCTGCTCGGCGCCACGGTCATCGACCTCTCCGGCACGGTGCCCCGGGACGCGGGCCGCTGGCTGCTCTGCCTGGACGCCGGCGACGGCACCGGGCTGGACCTGGTCCGTGGCACGACCGCGTCCCGGCTCGGCAGGCCGGACCGGCTCAGCCTGGCGGGCGCCGAGGGCCTGGCCCGGCAGATCGCCCCGTACCGGCTCTCCCAGCAGCAGGGCGCCAGCACCGAGGAGCCGCTGGCCCGCAGCATGGAGCTGCCGGACCTGCTCGGCGTCGGGGACGCCGCCACCGTGGACACCCGGCAGACCTGGCGGCCGCGCAGCCAGCGCGACCGGCTGCGCATCCCGCTCGGCCTGGGGCCGGACGGCAACGTGGTCGAGCTGGACTTCAAGGAGTCCGCGCACGAGGGCATGGGCCCGCACGGCCTGGTCATCGGCGCGACCGGCTCCGGGAAGAGCGAGCTGCTGCGGACGGTGGTGGCGGCGCTGGCCGTGACCCACTCGTCCGAGGAGCTCAACTTCGTCCTGGTCGACTTCAAGGGCGGCGCCACCTTCGCCTCGCTGGACGCGCTGCCGCACACCAGCGCCGTGATCACCAACCTCTCCGACGAGCTGCCGCTGGTCGACCGGATGCGCGACGCCCTGGCCGGCGAGATGAACCGTCGCCAGGAGGTGCTGCGGGCGGCCGGCAACTACGTCTCCCGGTACGACTACGAGAAGGCCCGGGCGGCCGGCGAGCCGCTCGAGCCGATGCCCAGCCTGCTCATCATCTGTGACGAGTTCAGCGAGCTGCTCGCGGCCAAGCCGGACTTCATCGACCTCTTCGTCATGATCGGCCGGCTCGGCCGGTCGCTCGGCGTGCACCTGCTGCTGGCCTCCCAGCGGCTCGAGGAGGGCAAGCTGCGCGGCCTGGACACCCACCTGTCGTACCGGATCGGTCTGCGGACGTTCTCGGCGGTGGAGAGCCGGATCGTGCTGGGCGTGCCCGACGCGTACGAGCTGCCGAGCGCGCCCGGCCATGGATATCTCAAGACCGACACCAGCACGATGCTCCGGTTCCGGGCGGCGTACGTCTCCGGGCCGTACCGGGCGCCGGGGCAGGTGCAGCGGTCCACCCGGGCGCAGGTGCAGCGCCGGATCGTCCCCTACGGCATCGACTACGTGCCGGTGCCGGCCGCGCCGGCCCCGGTGGAGACCGCGCCCGAGCCGGAGCAGACCGGCGACGGCAAGGCCGTGGCGATGCTGGACGTGCTGATCGACCGGCTCAAGGGGCAGGGGCACCCGGCACACCAGGTCTGGCTGCCGCCGCTGGCCGACCCGCCGGGTCTGGGCGAGCTGCTGCCGCCGTTGAAGGTGCATCCGACGTACGGCCTGACCACCGCCGACTGGCCCGGCCGCGGCCGGCTCACCGTGCCGGTCGGCATCGTCGACCGCCCGTACGAGCAGCGGCGCGACCCGATGATGGTCGACCTGTCCGGCGCGGGCGGCAACGTGGTCATCGTCGGCGCCTCGCTCAGCGGCAAGAGCACCATGCTGCGCTCGATGCTCGCCTCGCTGGCGCTCACCCACACCCCGCGCGAGGTGCAGTTCTTCTGTCTCGACTTCGGCGGCGGCGCGCTGCGCAGCCTGGACGGGCTGCCGCACATGTCCGGGGTGGCCGGGCGCCGGGACGCCGAGGCGGTCCGGCGGACCATCGCCGAGGTGGTCGCGATCATCGACGAGCGGGAGCTGCGCTTCACCCAGCACGGCATCGACTCGGTGGCCAGCTACCGGCGGCGCCGGGCGGCCGGTGAGTTCGCCGACGACCCGTTCGGTGACATCTTCCTCGTGGTGGACGGGTGGAACACGCTGCGCCAGGAGTACGAGGAGCTGGAGCAGACCATCACCAACCTGGCCAACCGGGGGCTCGGTTTCGGCGTACACGTGGTGGTCACCGCCGTGCGGTGGGCGGAGATCCGGATCAACATGCGCGACCTGCTCGGCACGAAGCTGGAGCTGCGGCTCGGTGACCCGGCCGAGTCGGAGATCGACCGGCGGGCGGCGCAGAACGTGCCGGTCGGCTCGCCCGGCCGTGGTCTCACCCGCGACAAGCTGCACTTCCTCACCGCGGTCTCGCGGATCGACGGCAAGCGCGAGATCGAGGACCTGGCCGAGGCATCCGTGGCCCTGGCCGGTCATGTGGCGGCCAACTGGCCGGGCCGCCCGGCGCCGAAGGTCCGGTTGCTGCCGCGCAAGCTGCCGGTCGCCGAGCTGGCAAAGGTGATCGACCGGTCGGCCCCGGGCATCCCGATCGGCGTCAACGAGTCGGCGCTCGCCCCGGTCCACCTGGACCTGGCGAGCGAGCCGCACCTGACGGTGTTCGGCGACGCGGAGTGCGGCAAGACCAACCTGCTGCGGCTGATCGCCCGGGGCATCGCCGAGCGGTACACCCCGGCCCAGGCCCGGCTGGTCATCGCCGACTACCGGCGGGGTCTGCTCGGCGCGGTGGAGGGTGACCACCTGCTCGACTACGCGCCGTCCAACCAGGTGTTCAGTCAGGGCCTCGGGTCGATCCGCAGCGCCCTGCAGAACCGGCTGCCGGGACCGGACGTGACCACCGCCCAGCTGCGTGACCGGAGCTGGTGGAAGGGGCCGGACCTCTACATCCTGGTCGACGACTACGACCTGGTCGCCTCCGGCGGCAACAACCCGCTCAGCGCGCTGCACGAGCTGCTGCCGCAGGCCCGGGACATCGGCCTGCACCTGATCATCACGCGGCGGGTCGGCGGTGTGGCGCGGGCCCTCTACGAGCCGGTGCTGCAACGCCTGCGTGAGCTGGACTCGCCGGGCCTGCTGATGTCCGGCAGCCGGGAGGAGGGCGCGGTCTTCGGCAACCTGCGGCCGAGTCCCCAGCCGCCGGGCCGGGGCACCCTGGTCCGTCGCCGGGACGGGCAGCAGCTGATCCAGACGGCGTGGACGGAGCCCGCCTGAGAGACCGGCAGCGGCCGCGAACCGGGCCGCGGGTGCCGGTCGGGGGCTGGTTCCTGCCGGCTGCTGTCCCGAGGGGTGGACGCTGCACGGGGGCGTCCGTCCATCTCGTACTGTCGTCGGCTTGATCCGTTGCTGCTCTTGACGTGCGGCATCAGCACGGTCCGAATGCAGGGCTGCGCGGGCTGGATGTCGTCCGCTACGGTTCGATTGAAGTGTCCGTCGGTGGGGTGTGCACGCCTTGCCGCGGGGGAGGGGCGCGGCGGATCCGCCGCCACGAAGATGACGGAAGGGTGTGAAGCATGGCGTTCGAGGTCAGTGCAGCGACTCTGCACACCGCCGCGAGTGACGTGCGGTCCACGCGCAGCGATGTCGACGGCGAGCTCAAGAAGCTGTGGAACGTCGTGGACGATCTGGCGATCGCCTGGAAGGGTCAGGCGTCGACCGGTTTCCAGTCGCTCATGAACCGCTGGAACGAGGACACGGTCAAGCTGCTGACGGCGATGGACAACATCGCCGACCTGCTCGACAAGTCGGGTACGACGCACCAGGTCAACGACGAGGAGCAGCAGCAGATGCTGGACAAGTTCCACGCTGCTCTCAACCCGTGATCCGCGACGACAGGCAAAGGAGGAACAGATGAGCATCAAGGTTGACTACGCCGTCCTCGAGAGCAGCAACCAGCAGATGCAGGCCATCTCGCGGACCATCGACGAGAAGCTGGACACGCTGCGGTCGATGCTGACCAAGCTGGAGTGGGAGGGCCAGGACCGCGTCGCCTACGAGCAGCACCAGGCCCAGTGGGACGCCGCCGTCCGGGACATCAACAAGGTCCTGAACGACATCGGCCACGCGGTCGGTATCGCACGCGAGAACTACATGACCACCGAGATGAGCAACTCCAAGGTCTGGGGGAGCTGATCCGGTTTCCTGCGGCTCCGCCCCGGCTCTGCCGGGACGGAGCTGTAGTGCTTTCCGGGGGCGGTCGGCGGCGTCGCCGAGGCCCCACGGCAGGCTGACGCGCCCGGCGGAGCGCCCTGTGGCCTTTTTCACAGGGGGGCCGGGCGCGGACGACGACCGGCGGCGTTGTCGGTCCGCCCGGCTGCCACCGCGGTATCCGGCCGGGCCTCTGCCTTGCCGGTCGCCCGCTGTGCCTCGGCTCGCTCGGGCGAGCCGCAGGACACAGACCCTAGGCGTCCAACGGTGTGGAGCGGCGTCCCGGGCGCCAGCCGCGCCGGCGGCCGTGGCTGAGGATGGGCCGCAGGGTCAGCAGTGCGCCGGCCAGCACCGCGCCGACGGCGGCCACCCAGATCGCCACGGTCCGCTGCCGGGCCAGCGGGTCGGCCGGTGGCTCGGGCTTCGGCATCGCACCGAGCGGCGGGTTGGCCCGCGTGCCCAGCAGGCTGGTCACTGCCCGGTACGGGTCGACCACGCCGTACCCGATCTCGGCGTTGTGCCCGTCGACGGGGTTGTCGGCGGTCCGGGTCAGCCGGTACGCGACCTGTTCGGGGGTGAGGTCCGGATGCGCGGACCGGATCAGGGCGGCCACCCCGGAGACGTACGCGGCGGCGAAGCTGGTGCCGCCCTGCGGTTCGTAGAGGTAACCCGATCCGCCGGGGGCCGGGCCGACGATGTTCAGGCCGGGCGCGGCGATGTCCACGTAGTCGCCGGTGACCGAGCTGCCGACGTGCTCGCCCTTCTCGTCGATCCCGGCGACGGCGATCACCCCGTCGTACGCGGCCGGGTAGGCCGGCTGGTCCTGCTGGTTCTCCTGCCGGTTGCCGGCAGCGGCCACCAGGACCACGTCCTTGCCGAGGGCGTAGTCCACGGCGTCCTTGAGCGCCTTGTCCTCAAGGGTCACGAGGGACAGGTTGATGACGTCGGCGCCGTGGTCGACGGCCCACCTGATCGCCCGGCCGATCTCGGCGGGGATCGACTCGTCGAAGGTCCGCTGGTTGTCGGCCAGCACGCGCACCGGCAGGATCTTCGCCTCGGGTGCGATCCCGCTGTACGGCACGCCGGTGCCCTCCCGGCCGGCGATGATGCCCGCGACCAGGGTGCCGTGGCCGACGAGGTCGCACTGCCCCTGGCGGTGGACGAGGTGGTTGAAGTCGTTGCCCGACAGCACCTTGCCGCGCAGCAGGGGGTGGCTGGGCGAGACGCCGGAGTCGATCACCGCCACGGTGACCCCGCGGCCCCGGGTGACCCGCCAGGCCGAGTCCGGGGCGAGCCGGTCCAGTGCCCAGGTCGGCTGGGTCGGGGCGGGGTTGCCGGGCGGGCCGCACGGGGGCGGGGCCGCCACGGCCGGGGTGGGCGCCATCAGGACGGTGCCGAGCAGCGCCGCGACGGCTCCACTGAGGAGGGACCGGAACCGGTGTCCGGTGCCGGTGTTCGCCGTCGTACCGTCCGACCGCAAGCTGTCGCGCACGCGGCTGAGACTACCGTCGCGGCGCCCGCCGCGCGGTGACGGGCGCGGCGGGCCGGGTCAGCGTTCGGCGGGCGCGGTGGCCGGCCCGGTGGTGAAGAGCGCCAGCAGGGCGCCGACCTGCTGGTCGGCCTCGGCGGGGTGGCGGAAGTGGCCGCTCGGGTTGATCGTGTACTCGTTGCGCCGGCCCACCCGGGTGCGCCGGAGGTACCCGCCCGCCTCCAGGTCGGCGACGATCGCCTGGGCGGCTCGTTCGGTCACCCCCACCTCCCCGGCCACGTCCCGCAGCCGCGCCGTCGGGTTGCGCGCGATGGCCAGCAGCACGTGCCCGTGGTTGGTGAGGAAGGTCCAGTTCCGGGGGCTCCCGTTCCCGCCCGCTGTCGTCGCCATGATGGTCATGGTATGGCCCGCTGGGGCGTCGGCCGGTCCTGGCCCGGTCCGGGGTCGCGCCGGTGGGCCGCGGGGGTGAGCGCCGGGCAAGGTCCGGGTGTGGCTCAACGCACGAAATGCGTATCAGGTAAATCTTGACGTGCCTTGTGCTGCGTGTGACGGTGGTCGGCGGGGCCGCCTCCGCCGCCGACCGGGCTGACCAGGTCGTTTCGCGCGAGGACGAGGTGACTGCCGTGACCGGTCGCGCCGAGCCCAGCGAGGGCCGTCAGGGCATGACGAGGAGGGCACTGCATTGACGCCGCCGAACATTCCGGAACAGGCGCTCGCGGAGCTGTACGCCGGTAACCGCCGGTTCGTCAGCGGCGCCCCACGCCATCCCAATCAGGATGCCGGTCACCGGGCCGCCGTCGCCGACGGCCAGCACCCGTTCGCGGTGATCGTCGGCTGCTCCGACTCCCGGCTCGCCGCCGAGATCATCTTTGACCGGGGCCTCGGCGACCTCTTCGTGGTACGCACCGCCGGCCACACCGTCGGCCCCGAGGTGCTCGGCAGCGTCGAGTACGCGGTCACCGTGCTCGGCACCCCGCTGGTCGTGGTGCTCGGGCACGACTCCTGCGGCGCGGTGCAGGCCGCCCGCGAGTCGGTGAGCACCGGCACGTCCCCGGCCGGGCACCTCGGCGCGGTGGTGGATGCCGTCGCCCCCAGCCTGCTGCGGGCCGCGCGGGAGGGCGTCGAGGACGTCGACGGGATCGTCGACATCCACATCGCGCAGACCGTGGAGGCCATGCTGGCCCGCTCCGCCGTGCTCGCCGAGCGGGTGTCCGCCGGGCGGTGCGGGGTGGTGGGCATGTCGTACCGGCTCAGCGCGGGCGAGGTGCGGACGGTGGCCGAGGCGCCGGCCCGCAAGCCGAGCGGCGCGCTGCCCGGTCCGGCCGCCGGGGCCGCGGACCAGGCGCCCGCCGCCCTCGCCGGCTGACCGAACCCCGAACGCGACCAGGGCCGCCCCGCGTTCGCGGGACGGCCCTGGTCGGGGGTGCCGGAGCTACAGCAGCGACATGTGCACGTGGTCGGTGTGGTTGGACGGTCCGCTGTACGACTTCCAGCCGGTCGCCGGGAACCAGATCTGCCGGTTCCAGATCACGTAGTAGATGCCCAGCCGGTCGGCGTTGCGGATGAGGAATGCGGCGACGTTGTTGCCGTACATCCGCATGTCGTTGTTGTGCCAGGGGGAGAAGCCGCTCTTCTGCAGCGACCAGTCGCAGGCCCGGCCCTTGGGGTGCTCCCACGGCCCGCCGGAGCGGTAGCAGCCCACGAACCGGTTGAAGCCGGCCTTCTTCACCTCCTTGTACGCGTGCAGGGTGCGCGGGGTGACGCAGCCCGAGGTGGTGGGGTCGTCCTCGCTGCACGACTCGGGCTTCCAGTCGCCGTCGGCGGTGCGGCCGGGGCCGATCGCGGCCACCTTCGAGGTGGCCGAGACCAGGCCGCCGGTGAAGCCGAGGCCGCCGACCAGCTTCAGCGCCTTCTCCGTCTCGGCCTTCTCCCGGGCCATCACGTTGGCCTGCTTCTGCTGCTCGCGAACCTCGGCGTCGAGGGCCAGCTTGGCCTGCTCGGCGCGGGTCTTCGCGGCGTTGATGTCGGCGAGCTTCTGCGCGTGCACCATGTTCAGCTCGTCCAGCGCGACAGCCCGGTGGACGAACGAGTCCGGCGAGTTGCTCTCCAGCAGCATGGTCATCGCGCCGAGCCGGCCGGTCCGGTAGGACTGCGCCGCGATCGCGGTGATCTGCGGGCTCAGCGCGTCGAGCTGCTCCTCCGCCGCCTTCACCTCCTGGGCGAGCTGGAGCTGGCGCTTCTTGGACTTCTCCAGCTTGGTCTTGGCCTGGAGGTAGTTCCGGTTCGCCTGGGCGATGGCGTCGGTGATGAGCAGGTCACCGTCCTCCTCGTGCTCGGAGGGGGTGGGGGTGCTCGGGGCGGCCGGCGCCGGGGCGGGCCCGACGACGATGGCGCACGCGGCGAACACGGCTACCACGGGTGTCAACCAGCGGCGCAGGGGTGCCGTCACAATTTTCCCTTCCGTCGACCGCCGACCGGGTTAGCTGTCGGGTTCGGGACGGAAGTGGCCCCTACCGCTCGCGCGGACTCACCCCAGGTACCTGGTTCCCCGGCTCGCCTGCCGGCGATTGGGCGGTGGTACCGCTGGCGCCGCTGCGCGCCTTTGGCGGTGACCGGCAGCGAGGTTACCCGAGAGCCCGGGCGGGATCTACGTCCGGAAGCCGACCAGAAGCCCCAATTCGTCGTGGCCCTGCGTGACCGGCGTCGCGTTTGAGATCGATGGTCACGCTGCGGAGTGTCACCATGCGACCTCCGTGGTCCCGTCCGGCCCGGGCCGCCCGCCGAGGGCCGCCAGGGCGGCACCACCGTGGCGACGCGGCAGCGGGCCGGCGCACGGCCCGGCCGGTCACATCGCCGGGCACTCGGCGCCGGCCGCTCAGGCGAGGCCGGCGCGACGGCGGCGGTACTCCTCCTCGTCGATCTCGCCGCGGGCGTACCGCTCGTCGAGGATGCGCCGGGCCGACAAGGTGTGGTCCCCGGTGCGGTCCCGCTCGGTGAGCCGGAACACCAGCCACACCAGCCCTACCAGCACCACCAGCCCCAGCAGGGACCAGATCCACATCCAGCCCATCATCGGGCCGTCCCACATCATCTGGCCGCCCTCCTCTCCGTACCCGAGGGTCGGCCGGTCCGGCGCGAGGAGGGCGCCGGCCCCGGTCGCCACCCCGAACGTACGACGGCTGCGGCCCGCCCGGGCCGGGTCGGGCGGGCCGGGTCGGGCGGGCCGGAAGTCCCGGGTCAGCCCCGCTTCATCAGCCGGCCGATGGCGGCCATCATCTCGGTCGCCATCTCGTCGGCGCGCCCCTCGGCGGCGCCCTCGTGCATGCAGTGCCGGGCGTGCCCGTCGAGCAGCCCGAGGCCGACCTTGTCCAGGGCTGCCTGGATCGCGGAGATCTGGGTCAACACGTCGATGCAGTAGCGGTCGTCCTCGACCATCTTCTCGATGCCGCGGACCTGGCCCTCGATACGGCGGAGCCGCGCGAGCAGTTGGTCCTTGCTGGCGGTGTAGCCCCGGGTCGGGGTCGACGGTGCGGTCATGAGATCGAGGATAGCGTACCCCTCGGGGGTATGGTACGGTCCGGTGAGTGGCAATACCCCCACGGGGTATTGGCATCGGACCGAAATGGCAGCCGGCTCTCTTCCAGCTACCCCTGGGGGGTATAGGATGGGGCGGCGGGAAGGGGAGTAGCGATGGTTACCACCACGTACCAGGTGCAGGGCATGACCTGCGGGCACTGCGTCAACTCGGTCAGCACCGAGGTGAGCGCCCTCCCGGGCGTCACCGATGTGCAGGTGGACCTGGCCTCCGGCCAGATCACCGTCACCAGCGAGAGCCCGTTGGACACGGGCGCCGTGCGCGCCGCCGTGGACGAGGCCGGATACGACCTCGTCGGGGCGTGACGGGTCCGCCGACCCGAGGAAACCGAGGTGCCACGATGAACACGGCGACGAAGCTGAGCGGCTTTGCACTCGGCCTCGCGGCGGTGTTCGGCGCGGCGTACGGGGCCGGCCACCTGGTCGGCCCCGTCGCCCCCGCCGCCGAGAGCCGCCACGACACCGCCGGACCCGGCCACGACTCCGCCGAAGCCGGCCACGCCGGCGGAGACGCCGCCGGCCACCTGCCCGGCGGGCTGCTCGTCTCCGACCGCGGCTACACCCTGCAACCGACGGCCGCCCCGGGCGGCGAGTTCGCCTTCCGGATCACCGGACCGGACGGCCGGGCGGTCACCCGCTTCGACGTGGCGCACGACAAGCGGATGCATCTGATCGTCGCCCGGCGCGACCTCTCCGGTTTCCGGCACGTCCATCCGGAGTTGGCCGCCGACGGCGTCTGGCAGGTCGCCTCGCCGCTCACCGGGCCCGGGGTCTGGCGGGTTTTCGCCGACTTCACCCCGGCCGGCGGCGATCCGCTGACCCTCGGGGTGGACGTCACCGTCCCCGGCGCGCTGGAATCCCGGCCGCTGCCGGCACCCGCCACCAGCACCACCGTCGACGGCTACACCGTCACCCTGGCCGGGTCCCCACAGCCCGGCCGCACCAGCCGGCTCACCCTGACCGTCAGCCGGGACGGGCGACCGGTCACCGACCTCCAGCCCTATCTCGGGGCGTACGGGCACCTGGTGGCGCTGCGCCAGGGCGACCTTGCGTACCTGCACGTGCACCCGGAGGGCACGCCCGATGACGGGCGGACCCCGGCCGGCCCGGCGGTCACCTTCGCCGCCGAGGTGCCCTCAACCGGGACGTACCGCCTCTACCTGGACTTCCGGCACGGCGACGCGGTGCACACCGCGGAGTTCACCGTGGTGGCGGGCGACGTCCCGCCGCCCGCCGCGCCGACCACCACCGCACCCGGCCCGGACGCCGACCACGGCACCCCGGGCCACGGACACAGCTGACAGGAGGTGCCGCGATGACCTCGACCGCCAAGGCGTTGCCGGTCGCGCCGAACCGGATCGAACTCGCGATCGGCGGCATGACCTGCGCGTCCTGCGCCGCCCGGATCGAGAAGAAGCTCAACCGGATGGACGGCGTCGAGGCGACGGTCAACTACGCCACCGAGAAGGCAACCGTCCGGTACGCCGACGACGTCACCCCGGACGACCTGATCGCCACGGTGGAGAAGACCGGCTACACGGCCGCCGTACCGCCGCCGCCCGCGCAGGCCGCCACCGAGGCGACCGCCGAGCCGGTGGACGAGCTGCGCGCGCTGCGTACCCGGCTGTGGGTGTCGGTGGTGCTGACCGTCCCGGTGATCCTGCTGGCCATGGTGCCGGCCTGGCAGTTCGACTACTGGCAGTGGCTGTCACTGACGCTCGCCGCCCCGGTCGTGGCCTACGGTGGCCTGCCGTTCCACCGGGCGGCCTGGATCAACCTGCGGCACGGTGCCGCCACCATGGACACCCTGGTGTCGCTCGGCACGCTCGCCGCCTTCGGCTGGTCGCTCTGGGCGCTCTTCCTCGGCGACGCCGGGATGCCCGGGATGACCCACCCGTTCCGCTTCGACATCACCCGCACCGACGGCGCCGGCAACATCTACCTCGAGGCGGCGGCAGGGGTGACCGTCTTCATCCTCGCCGGCCGCTACTTCGAGGCCCGATCCAAGCGGACCGCCGGCGCCGCCCTGCGGGCCCTGCTGGAACTGGGCGCCAAGGACGTCGCGGTGCTGCGCGACGACCGGGAGACCCGGATCCCGGTGGACCAGCTCGTCGTCGGGGACCGGTTCGTGGTCCGGCCCGGCGAGAAGGTCGCCACCGACGGCGTGGTCGAGGACGGCACCTCGGCGGTTGATGCCAGCATGCTCACCGGCGAGTCCGTGCCGGTCGAGGTCGGGCCGGGGGACACCGTGGTCGGCGCGACCGTCAACGCCGGGGGCCGGTTGGTCGTCCGGGCCACCCGGATCGGCGGGGACACCCAGCTCGCCCAGATGGCGAAGCTGGTGGAGCAGGCGCAGACCGGCAAGGCCGCCGTGCAGCGGCTCGCCGACCGGATCTCCGGGGTCTTCGTGCCCATCGTGATCGCCCTGGCCGCCGGCACACTGGGCTGGTGGCTCGGCACCGGGGCCGGGACGACCGCCGCGTTCACCGCCGCGGTGGCCGTGCTGATCATCGCCTGCCCCTGCGCCCTCGGCCTGGCCACGCCGACCGCGCTCCTGGTCGGCACCGGCCGGGGGGCCCAGCTCGGCATCCTGATCAAGGGCCCGGAGGTGCTGGAGTCGACCCGGCAGGTGGACACGGTGGTGCTGGACAAGACCGGCACCGTCACCACCGGGAAGATGACCCTGGTCGACGTGCTCCCCGCCGCCGGCCAGGACGCCGACGAACTGCTCCGGCTGGCCGGCGCGCTGGAGGCCGCGTCCGAGCACCCGATCGCCCGGGCGATCGCCGACGGCGCCGCCGAGCGCGGCCCGCTGCCGGCCGTCAGCGGCTTCGCCAACGCCGAAGGGCTCGGCGTGACCGGATCGGTCGACGGCCGGGACCTGGTCGTCGGGCGGCTCCGGCTGCTGCGGGAGCGCGGTCTCGACGTACCCGAGGAGGTCGCGCGAACGGCGACCGACGCGGAGGCCGCCGGTCGGACGGCGGTGCTGGCCGGCTGGGACGGCCAGGCCCGGGGCATCCTCGCGGTGGCCGACGTGGTCAAGCCGACCAGCCGGGCGGCCGTCGCCCGGCTGCTCGAACTGGGCCTGACCCCGGTGCTGCTCACCGGCGACAACGCCACCGTCGCGCAGGCGGTGGCCGCCGAGGTCGGCATCGACCAGGTGGTCGCCGAGGTGCTGCCCGCCGACAAGGTCGACGTGGTAAGCCGGCTGCAGGGCGACGGCCGGACGGTGGCCATGGTCGGTGACGGGATCAACGACGCCGCCGCGCTGGCCCAGGCCGACCTCGGGCTGGCCATGGGCACCGGCACCGACGTCGCGATCGAGGCGTCCGACCTGACCCTGGTCCGGGGTGACCTGATGGCGGCGGTGGACGCCATCCGGCTCTCCCGCCGCACCCTGCGCATCATCAAGGGCAACCTGTTCTGGGCCTTCGCCTACAACGTCGCCGCCCTGCCGTTGGCCGCCGCCGGCCTGCTCAACCCGATGATCGCCGGGGCCGCGATGGCCTTCTCCTCGGTCTTCGTGGTGGCGAACAGCCTCCGGCTCCGGAGCTTCCGCCCGGTCGGCTGAGCCGCGCCCGGGTGCACTCTGGGTGATTCATGTGGGTTGAGCCGCCGGCCGGCGGGGTACCTCCACATCGTCAGGACAGCTGCTCTGTGGAGGTTCCGATGGGTTTCGACGAGAAGATCGGCAACGCGACCGAGAACACCGCCGGCAAGGTCAAGGAGGGCGTCGGCCGGGCGACCGACAACGAGCGCCTCGAGGCCGAGGGCCGCAACGACCAGGCCGAGGCCAACCTGAAGCAGGCCGGCGAGAACGTCAAGGACGCCTTCAAGAGCTGAACAACATTTCGTACCCGACGCCGGGCCGGCACCTCGCCGGCCCGGCGTGCTGCGCGCGGACCGGGGGTCCGGCGGTGCACGCCGCGTGCCCGGCACACTTGATCCGACGCCGCCCGATCCGTCCGGGGCGCGGGCGGCGGCACCGCGAGGAAGCCCCGGCAGACCACCGGCCGCCACCGGCCGACGACCGTACGGGGAGACCGATGCCCGTCGCCACCGCGATCCGCGCCGCCGCCCTGGTGACCATGACAGCGCTCGCCGGGGCCTGCCAGTCACCAGGGGAGGACGCCGCGGCCCCGACCGCCGCTCCAAGCGTCTCCGCCGCCGAACCCGCGCCGACCACCGTCGCACCGTCCCCGCCGACCGCGGCGAACACGGCTGCGGTCTGCGCCGCGGTGGACAAGCTGATCATCGCCAAGAGCAAGGAGATCGCCGCCGACTCGGCGGCGGCCACCAGGAAGCAGCTCACCCCCGAGCAGATCAACGCGGAGGTCAGGACCGACCTCGCCGACCTGGCCGACGACGTACGCGGCCAGGCTGCCAAGGCCGAGGACCCGGAGATCAAGACACTGGTCACCGAGACCGCGCAGAAGATCGACGCCGGCGCGAAGTCGGCGAGCCCGGTGAAGTGGCTCAGCTCGACGTTCGTGCAGATCCCGCAGCGTCTGGCCCGGGAGTGCCGGGCCTGACCCGGTAGCGCCAGCTCCCGGTGGCGAAGAGCCACTCGTGCAACCGCAGGCCGCCCCGGCCCAGCGGATCCGTCCTGCTCTGCCCCGGCGCCGCGACGTACCCGTCGAGCGAGACCGAGATCTGACTGGTCACCTGTGCCATGTGAGATGGACTCCCGGGATCGGTGGCACTCATCGGTCGGTGGTCAGTCGTGCGGCCCGTACCTCCAGGTAGCGCCGCTCGGGAAGGCTGGTGGTGGCTCGGGCGGCGGCCAGGTACGCCGTCCGCGCCGCGCCCCGCTCGCCAGCCAGCTCCAGCAGGTGGGCGCGGACGGCGGCGAGCCGGTGGTGCCCGGCGATGCGCCGGTCGCCGTCCAGCGGGGCCAGCAGGGCGAGCCCGGCCCGGGGGCCGTCCACCATGGCCACGGCGGCGGCCCGGTTGAGGGTGACCATCGGGTTCGGCGCGATCCGGGCGAGCACCCGGTAGAGCGCGACGATCTGCGGCCAGTCCGTCTGCGCCGCCGACGGCGCCTCGGCGTGCACCGCCGCGATCGCCGCCTGCACCTGGTAGGGGCCCGGTGGCGACCAGGTCAGCGCCGCGGTCACCAGGGCCACGCCCTCCTCGATCTCCGCCCGGTCCCACCGGGCGCGATCCTGTTCGGAGAGCGGGATCAGCTCCCCGTCCGGGCCGGTCCGGGCGGCCCGGTGCGCGTCGGTGAGCAGCATCAGCGCCAGCAACCCGACCACCTCGCCGTCGTCCGGGAGCAGCCGGTGCAGCTCCCGGGCCAGTCGGATCGCCTCCCGGGTCAGCTCCGCGCGGCGCAGCTGCCCGCCACTGGAGGCGGTGTAGCCCTCGTTGAAGATCAGGTAGAGGACGTGCCGAACGGCGCGCAGCCGTTCGTCCCGGTCGGCGGGCGCGGGCATGACGAACCGGGCACCGGCCCCCTCGATCCGCTGCTTCGCCCGGCGGATCCGCTGGCTCATCGTCGCCTCCGGCACCAGGTACGCCCGGGCGATCTCCGCCGTGCTCAGGCCGCCCACCGCGCGCAGGGTCAGCGCGACCTGGGCGGAGACGCCGAGCGCCGGGTGGCAGCAGAGGAAGAGCAACTTCAGCGTGTCGTCCGCGGCCGGCCGCTCCTCGTCGGCGGGCGGGGCGACCGCCGCGTACGCCGGCTCGCGGACCGCCACCGCGACCTCGCGGTCCCGGCGGGCCCGCTCACTGCGCCACTCGTCGGTGAGGCGACGGGTCGCCACGGTGACCAGCCACGAGCGGGGATGGTCCGGGACACCCTGCTCCGGCCACTGGGTGGCGGCGGCGAGCAGCGCCTCCTGGACGGCGTCCTCGCAGGCGTAGAACTGGCCGTGCCGGCGGACCAGCACGCCGAGGACCTGCGGCGCGAGGGTGCGCAACAGGTCCTCGACGATCGGCGACGTCACATCTCCGTCCCGGCCTGGTCCATCACCGGCCGCACCTCCAGCACCCCGACGCCGTGCCGCACGTCCGGCCAGCTGGCGGCGATCTCCGCGGCCCGTTCCGGGGTCTCGCAGTCCACCGTCAGGTAACCCGCGAACTGCTCTTTGCTCTCGACGAACGGCCCGTCGGTGATCTGGGCGCCGCCGGCCGCGTGCCGGACCGTACGGGTCTGCGACGGGTGGGCCAACGCCTCGCCGCCGACCAGCTCCCCGGACTCGGTCAACTCCTTCATGATCTCGT
This sequence comes from Micromonospora mangrovicola, assembly GCF_047200535.1. Taxonomy (NCBI): domain Bacteria; kingdom Bacillati; phylum Actinomycetota; class Actinomycetes; order Micromonosporales; family Micromonosporaceae; genus Micromonospora; species Micromonospora mangrovicola. The sequence goes on from NZ_JBJZOG010000011.1 coordinate 78,571, forward strand.
CGACCTCGCCGAAGATCGAGTTCCGCTCCTCCTCGGACAGCTCCTCGACGAAGCCGGGCCGGTTCCAGATCAGCAGCATGTACTTCACGGTCCACTCCTCGGGTACGGGCCACCGGCGGTGGCGCCTCTCGCAGACGGGTCGGAGCCGGGACGTCCGATCCGACATCCTCCCCGAGAAAAATCAGCGGGCGTGGCGTACCGCGCGGCGCGCCGGCGCGCCGACGTCGAGCGAGGCCCGATCGGCGGCCGAGGTGCCCGAGGTCCAGCCCTCGGCGTCGCGTACCTGGAGGCGGTGCCGGGTCGTGCCGGGGAAGAGTTGGTCGACGCGTTCCCGGACGGCGTCCGAGCGGGCGGCGAGCACCGGGAGCAGCCGGTCGTCGTCGCGCTCCTCGGCCGCAGCACGTTCCTCCGCCGCGGTGGCCGCCCGCAGCCGCTCCCCGATCCGCAGCGCGAACGCGTTGAGGAACGACTCGTCGTAGCCCTTGGTCCGCCGGCCGCTGCCCTTGCGGCGCTTGCCCCGCCCGCGCAGCATCGCGGCGGTGGCCTGCACCAGCAGCGAGGTGTGCAGCAGCTCGACCGCGGCCAGGTCGGCGGGGAAGCCGAGCACGGTGGCGAAGCCCAGGTCGTCGGACCAGACCGACTCGCAGCGGTTCGCCCCCGCCACCTCCTGGATGAGCAGCGCCTTGGCCGCCGCGTACGGGGCGTCGGTGCCCAGCCGTACCCCGCTCGGCTGGTCGGGTCGCTCGGCGGTCGCGTCGAGCAGCGCCGCGTCGATGCTGTGCCGGGCCATCAGCTCCTGGGCCTTCCCGGTGAGCGCCTCGGCCTCCGCCGCGAAGGTGGTCGACTCGGCCTTGGCGAGCAGCGCGCGTACCCGGTCCAACATCCGTGAGCCGGCGGCCGGCGCGGCGGCGCGCGGGGTGGCCGTCGTGGCGCCGGGTGGTGGGCGGAGCGTGGCGATCGGGGGCAGCCCCTCGACCAGCCCGAGCGCGTCCACCGCGTCCCGGAGGGTGGTGATCCGGTCGCCCTCGGCCCGGCGGTCCAGCCAGCCCGCGTCCGCGTCCCATGCCGCGCCCAATTCGGCCAACTGGTCGTCGAACCACCGCGGGACCGGGCCGGGCTGCTCCCGACGCTGGGCGGCCAGCACGTCCCGGAGCAGCCGCGTGCCCCGGGGCGCCAGCCGCCGGGTCGCGATCCGGTCCAGGTCGACCGGCTGCCAGCCGCGCGGCCAGAGGCGCCCGACGCCGCGCGCCAGCCGGGCCAGCAGCGCCGTGTCCACCGCCGGGCCGTCGCCGACGACCAGCCGGTCCAGCGCCCGCTCGGCCGCCCGTACGTCGGTGCCGCGGGCCGCCGTGAGGGCGTCGGCGAGCAGCCGTTCGGCGTCCGACACCAGTGGCCCCCTCTCCGGCGGGTGGGCGGGTCGCGCACCCGAGCAGGAACGGTACCGGCGGGCCGGACCGGCTGCCCGTGAGCGCCCTCACCACCGCGGTCGACCGCCGCCCGGCGCCGGGCATGAACCCGTGCCTGCGGGCCGCGGCCCTCGGCCCGGCCCGACAAACGTGCCGTGCGGGGGAGAGTCACCGCTCCGCGGGGGATATGGCTCCCCGGCATGAACATGACCCAGCGGCATATCGCTATCGGGACCGCAGATCTCGTGCGTCGCCGGGCAGGCGGCGCGGTCGCGGCGCGGCGGCAGACGCGGCGAGCGGGAGCCGCTGCGGCAGGGGTGAATACTGGGCGGGTGGAGAGCACCCGGCCCCGCCTGCTGCTGGTCGAGGACGACCGCGCCCTCACCGGTCTGCTCGCCGACCTGCTCACCGAGGAGGGGTACGCGGTCGACGTGGTCGGTGACGGGCACACCGGGCTGCACCACGCCCTCACCCGCGACTACCAGGTCATGGTGGTCGACCGGGGACTGCCGGCGCTGGACGGGCTGGAACTGGTCACCCGGCTGCGGGCCCGGGGCGTGACCTGTCCGGTGCTGCTGCTCACCGCCCGCGGCTCGGTCGACGACCGGGTGGAGGGGCTGGACGCGGGCGCGGAGGACTACCTGGTCAAGCCGTTCGAGGTGGCCGAGCTGCTGGCCCGGCTCCGGGCGCTGCGCCGCCGGCACCCGGAGACGGCCGGCTGGCTGCCGCTCGGCCGGCGCCGGCTGGACGTGGGCAATCGGCGGGTGCTCGACGGCACCCAGGAGATCCCGCTCTCGGCCCGGGAGTTCGCCGTGCTGCACGCCCTGGCCGGCCGGCCGAGCAAGGTCTTCACCCGGGCCGAGCTGCTCAGCGCCGCCTTCGACCACGCCGACGCCCCGGGCACCGTCGACGCCTGCGTCCACCACCTGCGCCGCAAGCTGGGCCGCGACGCCGTGCGTACGGTGCACGGGCTGGGCTACCGGCTCGGCCCGGGCTGAGCCGGGCGGCGCGATGGACGAGGCCCGGCTGATTCGTGCCCGGCGGCGGAGCGTGGCCCAGACCGCCGGGACGATCGGGCTGGTCCTGCTGCTGGTCGGCGCGCTGATGTACGTGCTGACCATCGGACAGCAGTCCCGGGCGCTGAACGCGGGGCTGACCAGGGTGCTGGCGATGGCCGAGGACGTGGACGACCCGCCGCCCGGCCAGTTCCTCGCCCGGCAGGGCACGGACGCGAGCCCGGTCGAGGTGACCCCGAGCGCGCCGCGGGAGCTGGACCGCGTCCTGCACGACGCGGTGGTCCGGCAGCCGGGCCGGTACGACACGAACGTCGACGACGACGACCCGCTGCGGGTGCTGGTCGCCCGCCGGGCGGACGGCAGCCGCTGGGCCGTCGTGGCCGACCTGGCGCCGCTGCGCCGGCAGCAGGAGCAGCTCGCCCTCGCGCTGCTGGTGGCCGAGCTGGCCGGCCTGGCCGGCGCGCTGGTCGCCGCCACGTTGCTGGCCCGGCGGGCGGTCGCGCCGCTGGCCACCGCGCTCGTCCTGCAACGCCGGTTCGTCGCTGACGCCTCGCACGAGCTGCGCACCCCGCTCACCGTGCTGCACACCCGGGCCCAGCTGCTGGCCCGGCGGGCCCGCACCCGGTCACCGGAGGGGCTCACCGAGCAGCTCGACCAGCTCGTCGCGGACACCCGGGCGCTCGGGGAGGTGGTGGAGGATCTGCTCGTGTCCGCCGCCGCCGAGCACCAGCCGCTGCCGGACACTCAGGTCGACCTGGCCGAGGTGGCCCGCGAGGTGGTGGCGAGCATGTCCGCGTACGCCCTGGGGCGCGAGGTCGACCTGCGGGTGGAGGCGTCCGCGCCGGCCCCGGTCCGGGGTGCCCGTACCGCCCTGCGGCGGGCGCTCACCGCGCTGGTCGACAACGCCGTCGGGCACGTGCCGCCCGGCGGGCACGTCACCGTGACGGTGCGGCACCGGGACGGGCAGGTGGCCGCCGAGGTCGCCGACGACGGGGTGGGGCTGGACCCCGCCGAGTCGGACCGCCTTTTCGACCGGTTCGCGCACGGCACCTCGGGGACCGGGCGGCGGTTCGGGCTGGGCCTGGCGCTGGTGCAGCACGTGGCCGGGGCGCACCGGGGCACGGTCGAGGTGGCCGGCGCGCCGGGCCGGGGGGCCACCTTCACGCTCCTGCTGCCCCCGGCCTGAGCGCCGGCCCGGTGGCGGGCAAGAACTTTCCAAGATTCGGTGGGCACTGTGGGGCCGCAAGGTTGCGTTCCCCGATCTTGAGGAGAGATCGTGCCCGACAACATCAACGGACTGCCCCTGCACCCGCTCGTGGTGCACGCCGTCGTGGTCCTCCTGCCGCTGGCCGCGCTCGGGGTGGTCGCGCTGGCCGTCCGCCCCTCCTGGCGGGGCCGCTTCGGCCTGCCCGTCGTGGTGATCGCCGCGCTGGCCACCGCCGCCGTCCCGCTGGCCACCGAGAGCGGCGAGAGCCTGGAGCACCGGGTCGGCGACCCGGGCCGGCACGCCGAGCTGGGGGACCAGCTGATCTGGTTCGCGCTGCCGCTGCTGCTCGCCGCGGTCGTGCTGGTCTGGCTGCATCGCCGGGCCGCCGCCAGCGGGACCGAGGGCGCGAGCGAGCCCCGGCGCACCTCCGGCCAGGGCGCGGTCGGCATGGTGGTCGCGGTGCTGGCCGTGGTCGTCGCGGCCGCGAACCTGGTGCAGGTCTACCGGGTCGGGGACTCCGGGGCGAAGGCGGTCTGGGGGGACACCCCGGCCGCGACCGCCAGGCACGGCGGGGGCGACGGGGACTGATCCTCCGGCCTGCGCCGCGCGTCCGCCGGTGGTGAGATGGACGACGGACGCGCGGCGCCGGCGCTGAGGGGGACGACCGATGGAGTACGTGAAGTTCGGGTCCACGGGCCTGGAGGTGTCCCGGCTCTGCCTGGGTTGCATGAGCTACGGCGAGCCGAGCCGTGGCCCGCACCCGTGGTCGCTGCCGGAGGAGGCGAGCCGGCCGTTCATCAAGCAGGCGTTGGAGCTGGGCGTCAACTTCTTCGACACCGCGAACGTCTACTCGGACGGCACCAGCGAGGAGATCGTCGGCCGGGCGCTGAAGGACTTCGCCCGCCGCGACGACGTGGTGATCGCGACCAAGGTGCACGGCCGGATGGGTCCGGGGCCGAACCGGGGCGGGTTGTCCCGCAAGCACATCATGAGCGAGATCGACGCGAGCCTGCGCCGGCTCGGCACCGACTACGTGGACCTCTACCAGATCCACCGCCTCGACCCGACCACGCCGATCGAGGAGACCCTGGAGGCGCTGCACGACCTGGTCCGCGCCGGCAAGGTCCGCTATCTCGGCGCCTCCTCGATGTACGCCTGGCAGTTCGCGAAGGCGCTCTGGGCGGCCGAGCGGCACGGTTGGACGCGGTTCGTCTCCATGCAGAACCACTACAACCTGCTCTACCGGGAGGAGGAGCGGGAGATGCTGCCGCTCTGCCTGGACCAGGGGATCGCGGTGATCCCGTGGAGCCCGCTGGCGCGGGGCCGGCTGACCCGGGACTGGGGCGAGCGCACCGAGCGGACCGACAGCGACGAGTTCGGCCGCACCCTCTACGCGCGGACGGAGGAGCCCGACCGGGCGGTGGTCGCGGCGGTGGCCCGGATCGCCGAGGCGCGGGGTGTCCCCCGGGCGCAGGTGGCGCTGGCGTGGGTGGCCCGCAATCCGGCGGTGACCGCGCCGATCGTCGGCGCGACGAAACCGCACCACCTGACCGACGCGGTGGCCGCGCTGGAACTGGAGTTGACCGACGAGGAGGTGGCGGCGCTGGAGGCGCCGTACGTCCCGCACCCGGTCGCGGGCTTCTAGCCGAGCGGGGCCTACACCGGTTCCGGGCCGGCCGGCGGTTCCGGCCCGGGGCCCGGCGGGCCCACCCAGCGGACCAGCAGCACGGTCGCGTCGTCGGAGAGCTTCTCGTCCTGGTACGCGAGGATCGCGTGCACCAGGCGGCGGGTCGTCTCCGGCAGCGGCAGGTCGTCGGCGAGGGCCCGGACGGTGAAGTCCACCAGCCGTTCCATCCCGAACGGCTCGCCCGCCGTGGATCGCGCCTCGATGATCCCGTCGGTGTAGAAGAGCAGGTCGTCGCCGGGCTCCAGGGCCTCCTCGACGACCACCGGCGGGCGCCGGTCGCCGAGGGTGACCGGCAGCGCGGTGGGGGTGGGCAGCACCGTGGCGACCTTGCCCCGGCGGATCACCAGCCCGCTGGGATGCCCGGCGGAGATCACCCGCAGCCGGCCGTCGCGCTGGTCCAGCTCCGCGAGGATGCCGGTGATCAGCCCGCGCCGGTCGTGCTCGCGGACCGTCCGGTCGATGTGGTGATAGGTCTCGGTGAGGTCGTGGCCGGCCCGGCGGGCGTTGCGGTAGGCGGCCAGGGCCAGGCTGGCCAGCGTCACCGCCCGCATGCCGCCCTGGGAACCATGACCGACGGCGTCGAAGAGGGCGAGGTGGGCGATGTCGCCGTTGACCGCGTAGTCGAACGCGTCGCCGCCGACGTCGTAGCTGGGTTCCAGGATGCCGCTGACGATGATGCTGCCGTTGGAGAACGTCAGCGGCGGAAGCTGGGCGCGCAGCATCTCGGCGGGTAGCCGCATCGGCGCCCGCCGCCGGACCCGCTCCACGGTGTCGCTGTAGAGCGAGCGGGTGACCAGCAGGTCGGCGAGGAGCGCGGCGGCGGCCTCGTACTCCGGGAACCGCTCCGGTGGCACCGGCGCCGCCGCGAGCACCTCGGCGACGCCCATGCGTTCCATGCCGCCCAGCAGCGGCACCCAGAGCCGGGTGGCCACGGTGCCGTCGTCGGTGCCGCCCTCGCTCGGGTACGGCCGCACCATGCTGAACGCCCGCCCGGCCAGCGTTCCGTCCACCGGCACCACCGCACGGGCCGGCGAATCCGTGGTGCGCATCGGCAGCAGCTCCCGCTGCTCGTGATCGACCAGGTAGAGGATAATGTCGGTCGCCCCGAGCCGTTCGGCGGCCCGGCGGGCCAGGATCGGCAGGTCCTCGGGCCGGGCGTGGTGGGAGCGCCGCAGCAGGTCGTGCAGGGCTTCCCCCTCGCTCATCCCGTACCTCCCGTGCCGTCGTTCCGTCCGGTCCCTCCGGCATACCCCGTCGCCGGCACCGGCAAAGGCGGGGCGAGCTGCGTCACCCCGGGGCGCGGTCAGCGGGGGAAGGAGGCCCAGATGTTCTTGGTGTCCCCGGTCGCGTACCAGCCGACGGCCAGCGAGACCGACTCGGCCAGGAAGAGCCCGCGACCACCCGAGTCGAGCGGGCGGATGTCGGTCAACTCGGGCACCGCGCTCACGTCGTGGTCGGCCACGTCGAGGAGGAAGCAGTCGTTGGCGCCGAGCAGGGTGACGATGGTCGGTGGGCGACCGTGCCGCAGCGCGTTGCTCGCCAGCTCGGTGGCGACGAGTAGGACGAGAAGCGGCACCTCGTCGAGTTCCTCGCCCTGGACCAGGCCGTGCCGGTTCAGCGCGTCGCGCAGCGAGGCCCGCAGTTCGCGCAGCTCGAAGGGCTCGTCGAGCACCCACCGCTCCAGCTCGGTGGCCTGCGGCGGCGGTGGCGAGGTGCGCAACGATCCCATGATTCTGCTTTACCCTGCGTAGCCGTCCGCTAAGCGGGTCCGGCTGTCGGAAACCGGCGGGCCGGCCCCCGCACGACGGCGCGGGAGCCGGCCCCGGACGGTCAGCGCCGGAGCAGGGCGAAGACGCCCCAGCCGAGGTACTCCCGCTGGTAGCGGACGTAACGCAGCGGGTCCTCGGTCAGCTCCCGGCGCAGTTCCCCGGCCAGCTCGTCGTCCGGGTTGGCGTCCAGCCAGCGGCGCAGGTTGAGCCAGTGCGCGGCGGCGTACCGGTCCCAGCTGTCCTGGTCGGCGAGGACCATCTCGACCAGGTCCCAGCCGCACTCGCCGAAGAGCTCGACCAGTCCCGGCAGGTCCCGGAACTCGTCCCGGGACCGGGCGTGGGAGCCGATCACCGCCGCCTCGTCGGGCGGGTCGAGCCGCCAGTACGGCTCCCCGACCAGGACCATCCCGCCGGGGCGCAGACTGCGCCGGAGGAGCTCCAGGGTGCCGGGCACGCCGTCGCCGATCCAGGTGGCGCCGACGCAGGCGGCCAGGTCGACGGGTTCCGCCGCGACGTACGTCGCCGCGTCGCCGTGCACGAACTGGACCCGGTCGGCGACGCCCAGCTCGGCGGCGCGCTCCCGGGCGGCGGCGGTGTTGACGGTGCTGATGTCGACCCCGGTGCCGGTCACGCCGTGGTCCCGGGCCCAGGTGCAGAGCAGCTCGCCCTTGCCGCTGCACAGGTCGAGGATCGACGTGCCGGGTTCAAGCTTGATCGCCCCGCCCAGCGTGGCCAGCTTGCCGGCGTCGAACGGGTTGAGGATCCGGAGGTCACCCTCGCGGATGGTGAAGCTACGTGGCAGATCCAATGTGGTCACTCCTGAGGTGCGGTGTCGGTGTCGAAACGGGCTGGCGCAGGTCGGTTCGGTTCAGCGCGGTCGGCACGGGCACCAAGACACCCTCTTCGCGGTCTCGGAGTGACGTCGCGGCGACGCTAGTGGCGGTCCGCCGTATCGCCAACCGGATTTTCGTCGGCGATCACCCGTGCCCGTTTAGGAGACGGGGCGGATGTGGTTCCGCGCTCGTGTCTGGGTATTGCACTTCAGGTGGAGAAGATGACCGATCGTTACGTTGGGCAGGTGTCGATTGCGCCACCACGGGTTGCGGCCCGTGCCGATCCGAGGGCTCCAGCTGGCCGGGAGCATGCGGTGTCCCAGGTAGAGCCGCCCGTCGCGCGCGGGGTGGCCACCCCGACGCGGCACGTCGGGCGCGCGCAGCCCACCCCCGCGGAGACGGCGATGTTCCAGCTGCCGGACGTCACCGCGGCGATCTTCGTGGATCGCTCGGGCCGCCGCGCCCGGCACCTGCGCCGGGTCGCGTACACCCTGGTCGCGGTCGTGCTGGCGCTGCTGTCGGCGTTCTGGCTGCTGCAGGGTCTGGACGTGCTCGGGGCGCTGTCCTGATGGGCGTCTGGCGCGCCGGGCGCCGGCTGGGCGGGACCGGCGACGTACCCGCCCCGTCGGTCCCGGCTCCGTCCGAGCGACGCCAACGGCGGCGTAACCGCCGGCGCTGGCTGCTCGCCGCGGTGGCGACGTTCGTCCTGCTGAACCTGCTGGCGGTCGGCGCGTACGCGAACGCCCGCTTCACCCCCGACCACCGGGCCGGTGGCCGGACGGGCGCCACCTCCGTGCCGAAGGCGGTGCGGGACGGCGGAACGGTGGTGGAGTTCCGGGGCAGCCGGGTCGACGCCCGGCGGATGCCGCCGAAGACCATCGCTCTGACGTTCGACGACGGTCCGGATCCGCGGTGGACGCCGGTGGTGCTCGACGTGCTCGCCCGGCACCACGCCCCGGCGACGTTCTTCGTGGTGGGCTCGCAGGTGGCCCGGCACCCGGAGCTGGCCGAACGGATGGCCCGCGAGGGGCACGAGCTGGGCATCCACACCTTCACCCACCCGGAGATGACGGACCTGCCGTCCTGGCGCCGGAAGCTGGAGTACTCCCAGACCCAGGCCGCGATCGCGTACACGACCGGTGTCGACACCTCGCTGGCCCGGCTGCCGTACTCCAGCGGGGTGGACGCGCTCGACGACACGAGCTGGCCGGTGGTGCGGGAGACCGGGCAGTGGGGGTACGCGTCGGTGTTCAACGACACCGACAGCCAGGACTGGGCCCGGCCGGGAGTGGCACCGATCATCCGGAACGCCACCCCGAAGGGGGATCGGGGCGCCGTCGTCCTGATGCACGACAGCGGTGGGGACCGGTCGCAGACCGTCGCCGCCCTGGACCGGTTCATCCCGGAGATGCAGGCCCGCGGCTACCGGTTCACCACCGTCTCGCAGGGACTCGGCCGGCCCGGCGCGGGCGCCGCCCGGTTGGGCGCCGTCGACCAGGCCCGCGGCGCGCTGCTGGTCTGGGCGGTGCGGGCGGCGGACGGGACGATCCGGCTGCTGTGGCTGCTGCTGATCGTCGTCGGCCTGCTGACCCTGGCCCGTACGCTGCTGCTCTTCGGCTACGCGCTGGCCCACGCCCGCCGTCGCCGGGCACCGACCTGGTCGTGGGGCAGCGAGGTGAACGACCCGGTGACGATCATCGTCCCGGCGTACAACGAACGGACCACGATCGCCGCGGCCGTACGTTCCCTGGCCACCGGCACCCACCCCGGCATCGAGGTGCTGGTGGTGGACGACGACTCCGACGACGGCACCGCCGAGGAGGTGGCGCGGCTCGGCCTGCCGAACGTGCGGGTGGCCCGGGTGCCCGGGGGTGGGAAGGCCGCCGCGCTCAACGCCGGGGTGGCGCTGGCCCGCCACGACCTGCTGGTGATGGTCGACGCGGACACGGTGGTCGAGCCCGACGCCATCCACCGCCTGGTGCAGCCCTTCGCCGACCCCCGGGTCGGCGCGGTCGCCGGCAACGTGAAGGTGGGCAACCGGCGCCGGCTGCTGGGCCGCTGGCAGCACATCGAGTACGTGATCGGGTTCAGCCTCGACCGGCGGCTCTACGACACGCTGCACTGCATGCCGACCATCCCGGGGGCGCTCGGCGCGTTCCGGCGGGAGGCGGTGCTCGCGGCCGGCGGACTCAGCCGGGCCACCCTGGCGGAGGACACCGACCTGACCATGGGCATCCACCGGGCCGGCTGGCGGGTGGTGTACGAGGAAACCGCGATCGCCCGTACCGAGGCGCCGAGCACGCTGCCGCAGCTCTGGCGGCAGCGCTACCGCTGGAGCTACGGCACCATGCAGGCGCTCTGGCGGCACCGCCGGGCTCCGTTGGAGCGCGGTGCGTCCGGCCGGTTCGGCCGCCGGGGCCTGCCGTTCATCGCGCTCTTCTCGGTGCTGCTGCCGCTGCTCGCCCCGGTGGTGGACATCTTCGCCGTGTACGGCTTGTTCTTCCTGGACCGCTACGAGACCGTCATCGCCTGGCTGGCGGTGCTGGCGATCCAGGTCGTCACCGCGGTGCTGGCGTTCCGGCTGGACCGGGAGCCGCTCCGTCCGCTGTGGGCCCTGCCGCTGCAGCAGTTCCTCTATCGACAGGTGATGTACCTGGTGCTGGTCCACTCGGTGATCACCGCGCTGAGCGGCGGACGCCTGAAGTGGCAGAAGCTGCGCCGGACCGGCGAGGTGGCGGCGGTGCAGGCACAGCCGGTCAGCTGACCGGCACCGTGGCGCGGGCCGCCGCCGCGCGGGCGGCGGCCGGCAGCCGGGGCGTGGCCGCGACCAGGGCGCGGGCCTGCGCCGGCCAGAAGACCCCGGCCGGCGGCTCGTCCCGGCCGCACGGTCCGTCCGACTCGCCCGGGTTCTTGATCCACAGCAGCGCGGCCACCCGGGCCAGTTGCGGCTCGGTGGTCGGCGGCGGGCCGAGGGCCTGCCGGGGCGGGTTGCACCACTGGTCGTCCGAGGTGTCGAGCAGGCCGTTGCGGGAGGTGTCGATGACCATCTCCCGGTCCCCGACCAGCGCCGACAGGCGCAGCCCCCAGCGATGGCTGTCGGCCGTCGACTGCCGGTTGGCCACGTTCACCGCGAACCCCTCCGCCCGGGCGATGCCGGCGCGGCGCAGCCGCTCGGCGGCCTCGTGCGGGGTACGCCAGCTCGGATTGCCCGCGTCGAGGTAGACGTACTGCCCGGCGTCGCTGAGCCGGCGGGTGGCGTCGGTCAGCAGCGCGGCCCGGGCGTCGTCGAAGCATTCGTCGGCCACCGCGTCCGGCTCCAGGATCACCGCCGCCCCGCTGTCGCCGAGCGTCTCCACGGTCCGGTCGATGAACCGGGCGTACGCCGCGGCGTCGGCGGCGCCGCCCGCCTCCCGGCCCGCGCAGTCGCGGTTCGGCACGTGGTAGATGACGACGACGGGCCGCGCGCGGCGGTCCCGGGCGGCGTCGAGGTACCCGCCCAGGTCCACGAGGTCGGCCGGGCCGGTCACCCAGCGGGCCTGCGGGGTGTCCGCGATCGGGTCGAGCCAGCCGGCCCGGTGGTCGTCGCGCCAGTGCGCGGCCGGACTGTCGGTGTCCACGAGCAGGGACGCGCCCCGGAACGGGTGGCGCAGTGGCGTGTACTCCGCGCCGATCCGGCAACCGCCGAGCCCGACGGTGAGCGCGACGGCCGCCAGGAAGGGGAGCGGATTCCGGCGCACCGGACCACCGTAGGCCGGGTGCCGGCATCCCGCAGCGGACGGACTGCGGACCCTCCGGCCGGCTCGTCGGGTGGCATGATGTCCGGCGTGTCCAGCCCTCGTGACCTGCCTGGCGCCGACGTGGCCCCGCCCACGACGGTCCTGCCGGCGGTGCGCCCGGGCGGCAGCCGCCACCGGGCCCCGGACGACGGGCACCGGCTCATGTGGCTGGCTGTCGCGGGAGCCGCCGTGGTGGTGCTGGTCGCCGGGTTGACGGTGGCCCTCGGCGGGGGAGACGACGCCCCCCGGGCACCGGTCGCCGTCGACAGCGGCACGCCGGGCGACCTCGAGCCGCCGGCCGAGCCGTCCGTGCCGGACGGGGCCTGGCCGACGCCGACCCCGACGCCGACGTCGCCCCCGCCGGCATCCGCCCGGGCGGCCGATCCGGCGCGCCTGCTGGCGGCGCTGCAAGGCTCGGTGGACGGCCTGGTGCGGCAGGGCAGGCTGCGTCGTAACGACGGTCAGGACCTGCGCAAGCGGCTCCGCGAGGTGGAGCGGCTGCTCGGTGCCGGCGACATCGAGCGGGCCCGGGCGAGGCTGCGCGACTTCACCGCGAGACTGGCCGACCTGCGCCGGCAGGACCGGCTCGCCGGGCAGGGTTACGACGCCCTGGTCGCTGCGACGACCGAACTGGTGCGGGCGCTGCCCGGCCGCTGACCTCCGGTCGCCGTCCGGCGGGGACGGGCCCACCGGTGGGCCGCCCACACCGGCCGGGTCCCCGAGGTGTCGGCCGCGCGGATATCTGCTGTGGTCGATGTCACGTTAGCGTGCCCGCACGCCGGTCGTCCCGCCGGCGCTCCGACGGGAGAACGCCATGAAGACACCGTGGAAAGCCGCCGCCACCCTCGCCGCGGCCCTCCTCCTGGTCCTGCCCGGCGGCACCGCCGCCCGGGCCGCGAGCACGCCGTACACCAAGACCCCGGTCTCCGGCTCGCTCGGCACCTACCACGTCTCCGCCGTGTACGTCGCCGGGGTCTCCTCCGGCGGGTACATGGCCACCCAGCTGCAGGTCGCGTACTCGTCCCGGATCCGGGGCGCGGCCGTCTTCGCCGCCGGCCCGTACTACTGCGCCCAGAACAACGTCTCCCAGGCGCTCTACGGCTGCGGCGACAACATCTACCCGACGTACGTGTCCACCTTGGAGAGCTACACCCGCACCTGGGCGGCCTACGGCTGGGTCGACGGCACCGGCAACCTCTCCGGCCAGCCGGTGTACGTCTACCACGGCGGCAGCGACAGCACCGTGAAGAAGTCCGTCACCGACGACCTGGTCCGCTACTACCAGGACTTCGGCGCCAGCGTGCAGTACAACAGCGGCAGCGCCGCCGGCCACGCCTGGGTCACCCCGTACGGCACGGTGGGCTGCACGGCGACCGCCTCGCCGTACCTCAACGACTGCGGCACCGACCCCGAGGGTTCGTTCCTCGGCAAGCTGCTCGGCTCGGTCTCCGCACCGAACACCGGCCCGCTCGGCGGCACGCTCATCAAGTTCAGCCAGAACACCTTCGCCACCAACGGCTGGGCCAACGGGCTGAGCATGGACTCCAACGGCTTCGCGTACGTGCCGAGCGCCTGCGCCGCCGGGAACACCTGCCGCCTGCTGGTCGCCCTGCACGGCTGCGCGCAGGGGTACGCCAAGATCGGCACCGCCTTCGTCGACCGGGCCAACCTCAACCAGTACGCCGACACCAACAAGCTGATCGTGCTCTACCCGCAGGCCATCGCGACCGGGGTGAACCCGAACGGCTGCTGGGACTGGTGGGGCTACCTCGGCGCCACCAACTATCCGATCAAGGGCGGCTACCAGGTCGAGACCATCATGAACATGGTCCGCCGCCTGGACGGCTGACCCGGGCCCCGACCGCGCCCCGGAGCCGGTTTCCCGCCCGCTCCGGGGCGTGGCACCGTGCCGATCCCGCCGCCGGCGCGGCCCGCGCGCCTCACGCCGAGGCCGGTTGACCAGGGGACGCCGGTTCCCCGACGGTCCGGCCGTGGTCGCGCCGGTCGCGCGCCGACACGCCCGCCAGCACCAGCGTCCCGAGCAGGGCCGCGACCGGCGCCACCGCCAGCCCGTACCGCAGGGCCACCGACACCAGCGGACCGGCGAGCGCCGAACCGGCGGCGCTGCCGATCACGAACGCGGTGGCCACCCAGGCGAACGCCTCGGCCACCGTCCCCGGCTCCGCCAGCCGCTCGGCGGTGAGGAAGATGGCGGTCAGCACGGGCGGCAGCGCCAAGCCGCTGACCATCAGCAGGCCGGCCATCGGCACCGGGCCCGGGGCGAGCAGCAACGGCAGGTACCCGGCGGCCAGACCGGCGGCCAGCAGCGGCAGCCGGCCCGGGCCGCCCGGCCGGGCCCGCGTGTAGAGCAGCCCGCCGGCCAGCGCGCCGGCCGCCTGCGCCGCGAGCAGCCAGCCGCTCAGCCGCCGGTCGCCGACCGCCTCCGCGTAACCGGTCACCGCCACCGCGATGCTGCCCACGGCCGCGCCGACCCCGATCACCCCGGCCACCATGACCGTGAACCGCGGCACCCGCAGCGGCCCGGCCCAGTGCCGCACCGCCGGCACCCCGCGCCAGGCCCGGGCGGCGGGCGCCGAGGCGTACGCCGCCGTGCCGGCGAGCTGCGCCAACGCGGCGGCGACCAGCCCGGCCGGCGGCCCGCCCACGGTCACCGCGAGCAGGGTGACCAGCGGGCCGACCACGAAGATCACCTCCTGTACGGCGATGTCGAGGGTGTACGCGGTCGGCACGGCGGCGGCCGGGAGCAGGTTGGGCCAGAGCGTCCGCAGGCAGGCCTCCAGCGGAGGCGTACCCAGCCCGGCCACCGCCGCGCCGACCAGCGCGCCGGCCAGGTGCCCGCCGGCCAGCGCCACCGCGCCGAAGCCGAGGCCGGAGAGGACCGCCGACCCCCACAGCACCGGTGGCTGCCGCCACCGGTCCACCGCCCGAGCCAGCAGTGGCGTACCCACCGCCATCCCCGCCGTGTACGCGGCCACCAGCAGGCCGGCGGTGGCCAGACTCAGCGACTGCCGGGCGAACAGCAGCAGGGCCAGCGGCCCGCTGGCGGTGGGCAGCCGGCCGACCTGGCTGCTGACGAGGACCCGCAGGACCTGGGGTGCGCGCAGCACCATCCGGATCCCGGAACTGTCGACGGACATGAGGCATCGCTCCCGGTGCGACGTCGGATGAGTAGGCGTTCGGGTCCGGGAGCGGCTCAGGGAGCGAAATCGGCCCGCTCGTGGTCGTTGCCGTACAGCGGCAGTGCGGGGGTGATCCACTGGGCGTACGCGGCCGCGACGGCCTCCACCGGGATCACCCGCCGACGGTAACCCATCGTTCCCGCCTTATCTTGCCGCCCCAGCGGCGATACTCATCACCAACCCTGCACGCTCGGCGAGAAAGGTGGACGGGACATTCGGCGGGAGTCCGGTCACCCGAGCCCCGCCCCGCCCTGGGCGCGGGACCACGGACAGGTGCTGCGCGGGCTCGGGTCCGACGTACAGGCGGGTCTGACCGGGCGGGAGGCGGCCGACCGGCTGGCGGTCCACGGGGCCAATCTGCTGCGGCGGGTGGCCCGTCGCAGCCGGCTCGGCATCCTGGCGGCGCAGTTCCGGGACGTGGTGGTGGCGCTGCTGGCCGTGGCGGCGGTGGTGTCGTTCGCGTTCGGCCAGATCGCCGAGGGGGTGGCGATCGTCGTGGTGCTGCTGCTCAACGCGACCATCGGCTTCGTCACCGAGTTGCGTGCGGCGCGGTCGGTGGAGTCGCTGCGCACCCTCGGACGGGTGACGACGACGGTACGGCGGGACGGTGCCCCCCGACGCGTGCCGGCCGAGGAACTGGTCGTCGGGGACGTGGCCCTGGTGGAGGGCGGCGACGTCGTGACGGCCGACCTGCGGGTGGTGGAGGCGTCCCGGCTGGAGGCGGACGAGTCCGCGCTGACCGGCGAGTCCGTGCCCGTGGGCAAGTCCGTCACCCCCCTGCCGGCGGACACGCCGCTGGCGGACCGGACGAACATGCTGTTCAAGGGGACGGCGATCACCCAGGGCAGCGGAGTCGCCGTCGTGGTGGCCACCGGGATGGACACCGAACTCGGCCGCATCTCCTCGCTGGTCCAGGAGGCTCAGGGCGAGGCGACACCGTTGCAGGTCCGGCTGGACCGGCTGGGTCGGCGACTGGTGTGGGTGACGGCGATCGTGGCCGTGCTGGTGGTCGCCGCGGGACTGGCCGGCGGCCAGGAACTGTCACTGACGCTGCGCACCGCGATCGCGCTCGCGGTGGCCGCCATCCCGGAGGGCCTGCCGGTCGTGGCCACCCTGGCCCTCGCCAGGGGCGTGCTGCGCATGGCACGTCACCAGGCCCTGGTCGAGCGGCTGTCGGCCGTGGAGACGCTGGGCTCGACCAACGTCATCCTCACCGACAAGACCGGCACGCTGACCGAGAACCGGATGACGGTGCAGACCATCGAGTTGCCCACCGGCCCGGTCGCCGCCTCGACGTGGCGACGACCGGACGAAGCGCACCGCCCCGGACTGCTGCGCGCACTCAGGGTCGGCGCGCTGTGCAACGATGCCACCCTCGGCGGTCCGCCCGCCGAGGACGGTGGCCCGGGCGCTGCCCACGGGCCGACGGGGGACCCGATGGAGGTGGCCCTGCTGGAGGCCGCCGACGCGGCCGGCCTGACCCGGACAGCCCTGACGGAGGAGTACCCGAGGACGCGGATCGAGGCGTTCGACCCGGCGAAAAAGATGATGGCGACCGTCCACCGGCACGACGAGGCGTTCCTGGTGGCCGTGAAGGGCGCGCCCGAGGCCGTCCTGAACGCGTGCAGCCAGGTGACCACCGAGACGGGTGTGGCGGGGCTCGACCACGCCGCCCGGGAACGCTGGCACCTCCGCGTCGACCGGCTGGCCGCCGAGGGGATGCGCATGCTCGCCCTCGCCGAGCGCACCGCCGACCGTGCCGACGAGGATCCGTACCAGGCGCTGACCCTGATCGGCCTGGTCGGGCTGCTCGATCCACCCCGCCGGGGAGTCGACGCGGCCGTGCGCGCCTGCCGGGAGGCCGGGATACGTGTCGTCATGGTCACCGGCGACCATCTCCGCACCGGTGAGGCCATCGCCCACCGCATCGACCTCATCCGGCCGGGCGACACGGTCGTCACCGGCAGCGACCTGCGCCCGGCGGGGGAATTCGGACCCGACGGGCGGGACCGGCTGCACCGTGCCGCGGTCGTCGCCCGCGCGTCTCCCGAGCAGAAGATCGACCTGCTGGCCCTGCACCAGGAGGCCGGGGACGTCGTCGCGATGATCGGCGACGGGGTCAACGACGCGCCGGCCCTGAGCCGGGCCGACATCGGCGTGGCCATGGGGCGGCGAGGCACCGACGTCGCGCGCGAGGCGGCCGACATGATCCTGCGCGACGATCGCTTCGCCACCATCGTCACCGCAGTCGAGCAGGGCCGCACCATCTTCGACAACATCCGCCGGTTCGTCGTCTACCTGATCACCTGCAACCTCAGCGAGATCCTCGTCGTCGGCATCGCCGCCCTCGCCGGCGGCCCGCTGCCGCTGTCGCCGATCCAGATCCTCTTCCTCAACCTGGTCACCGACGTGTTTCCCGCCCTCGCCCTGGGACTGGGCTCGAGCAGCAGCGACGTGCTGCGCCGGCCGCCCCGGCCCACCGCCGAGCCGGTGCTCACCGGCGCGCACTGGCGGGGCATCACGGGGTACGCGGCGATCATCAGCGGCGCCACCCTCGCGGCTCTGGCCCTGGCCCTCAACCCGCTGGACATGCCCGGACCCCAGGCCGTCACGGTCTCCTTCCTCACCCTGGGCTTCGCGCAACTCTGGTACGTGCTCAACACCGCCGACGTCACCTCGGGCACGCTGGTCAACGAGGTCAGCCGCAACCGGTGGATCTGGGCCGCCTTCGCGCTGTGCACCGTCCTGCTGCTGGCCGGCGTCTACCTGCCCGTGCTGTCCGACGTGCTGTCCGCCGTCGATCCGGGGCCCCGCGGGTGGGCGGTCATCGTCGTCATGAGTCTCGTGCCGCTGGCCGTCGGCAGGGCGATGCACCGGCTGCGCCGCCGTGGCGCGCCCGGCGGCCCGGGGGCGGGCAGACGGTCTGAGCCGGCAAGCGCCCGACCCGGCGGGCGGTGACGCGGGAGTGGTTCGTGCTTCGTAATGACCACGCACGGCTGCCGGGGCCCGGCTCGCCGGTAGCGTCTGATTGTGTGGTTGAGAGCCGTCCTGGGTGCCGTCTACACGGCGATGGCGCTCGGCCAGGCCGTCTCGTGGTCGGCGATGCCGGGCATTCTCGCCGCGTACCAGTTGTTGCCCGCCGGAGGGCTGCCGCTGCTGGCCGCGACGCTGATCCTCGCGGAGCTGACGGGTGGGATCTGGCTGCTGGCCAGGCCACGGTCGACCGCGTTCACCCCGGTGTGGATCTACACCGGGGTGTCGGTGGTGTGGGCCGGCCTGGGGACACAGGCGTTCGCGCGCGGACTGACGGTCGACAACTGTGGCTGTTTCGGGGTCCACCTCACCCAGCGGCTCGGCTGGTTCGTGCTGGCCCAGGACGCGTTGCTGCTGTTCTACGCGGTGCTGATGCTGCGCGCCACCCGGCGGGCGCGGCGGCGACCGGCGACCGGAGCGGCACGCTGAGCAGCGGCGAGCCGATGCCTGCTGTCGGCCTGGAACGTCCGCGAACCGCCCGACCACGAGGAGCGTCATGACCGCCGCCGAACCCACCGCCGCCGCGGCCGCTCCCGCCAAGCGGGACCGCGACGAGATCTTCGTCGAGTACACGAAGTCGATCTGCCCGCTGTGCAAGGTGGTGGTGGACGGTCAGGTGAACATCCGCGACGGCGGGGTCTACCTGCGCAAACGCTGCCGGGAGCACGGCGTCTTCGAGGCGCTGGTGTACGGCGACGCGCAGATGTACCTGGACTCGGCCCGCTTCAACAAGCCGGGCACCATCCCGCTCACGTTCCAGACGGAGGTCCGGGACGGCTGCCCGGCCGACTGCGGGCTGTGCCCGGAGCACAAGCAGCATGCCTGCCTCGGCATCATCGAGGTCAACACCGGCTGCAACCTGGACTGCCCGATCTGCTTCGCCGACTCCGGCCACCAACCCGACGGCTATTCGATCAGCCTCGAGGAGTGCGAGCGGATGCTCGACACGTTCGTCGCGTCCGAGGGCGAGGCGGAGGTGGTGATGTTCTCCGGTGGAGAGCCGACCATCCACCGGCAGATCCTGCCGTTCATCGACGCGGCCCAGGCCCGGCCCATCAAGGCCGTCAACCTCAACACCAACGGCATCCGGCTGGCCACCGACCGCGGTTTCGTCGCCGCCCTCGGCGAGCGGAATCGCCCCGGCCGGGCGGTCAACATCTACCTGCAGTTCGACGGCTTCGACGAACGCACCCACCGGGAGATCCGTGGCCGCGACCTCCGGGCGGTCAAGCAGCGGGCGCTGGACAACTGCGCCGAGGCCGGGTTGACGGTCACGCTGGTCGCGGCCGTCGAACGCGGCCTCAACGACCACGAACTCGGCGCGATCATCGAATACGGCCTGACCCACCCGGCGGTGCGCAGCGTGGCGTTCCAACCGGTCACCCACGCCGGCCGGCACGTCGAGTTCGACCCACTCACCCGGCTGACCAACTCCGACATCATCCATGGCATCGCGGCGCAGCGTCCCGACTGGTTCAGCGCGTCGGACTTCTTCCCCGTGCCGTGCTGCTTCCCGACCTGCCGATCGGTCACCTACCTGCTCACCGAGGGCACCCCCGGCACCCCCGGCTTCGGTCTGGTGTCGATCCCCCGGCTGCTCGACGTCGCCGAACACCTCGACTACGTCGCCAACCGGGTGATCCCGGACGATGCCATCCGCGCGGCACTGGAAAAGCTCTGGTCCGCCTCGGCGTTCATGGGCACCGACACCACGCACGAGAAACTCGCCGTCGCGGCGGCGGCGTTGGACTGTGCCGACGCCTGCGGCGTCAACCTGCCGGAGGCGATCCGCGACCTCACCGACCGGGCTTTCATGATCGTTATACAGGACTTCCAGGACCCGTACACGCTCAACGTCAAGCAGCTGATGAAGTGCTGCGTCGAAGAGATCACCCCCGACGGCCGCATGATCCCGTTCTGCGCCTACAACTCCGTCGGCTACCGGGAGCAGGTCCGGGAACAGATGTCCGGCGTCCCGGTCGCCGACGTCGTCCCGAACGCGCTGCCCCTGCGGCCGGCGCTGGCCGACTCCCCGTACGGGTCGAAGAACGCCCGCACCGGCGCGGGGCCGGCGCGGGGCCCGATCGCGCCGGACACCACCAACGTCGGCCGAGGGCTGCGATGAACCGCCCGGACCCGTCCGTCGCCCCCGCCGAGGCCAAGGCGTGCTGCGCGGCGGTGTACGGCTCCGACCTGGTCGCGCTGCTGCTCGGCGACTCCTACCACCCCGGCGGGCTCGCGCTGACCCGCCGGATGGCCGACCGGCTCGCGCTGCGCGCCGGTGCGACAGTGCTGGACGTGGCCAGCGGCAGGGGCGCCACCGCGCTGCTGCTGTCCGGCGAATACCGCACCGACGTCACCGGGATCGACCTGTCCGCCGCCAACGTCGCCGCCGCCGTCGAGGCCGCCGAACGCGCCGGTCTCGCCGGCCGGATCCGCTTCCGGCTCGGTGACGCCGAGCGGCTGCCGGTGCCCGACGCGGCGTTCGACGCGGCCGTCTGCGAATGCGCGTTCTGCACCTTCCCCGACAAGGGCACCGCCGCTGCCGAACTCGCCCGCGTCCTCAGGCCCGGCGGGCGGTTGGGCCTCACCGACGTCACCGTCGACCCGCGCCGGCTACCGGCGGAACTGGCCGGGCTCGGCGGCTGGATCGCCTGCGTCGCCGACGCCCGACCGCTGGACGGGTACGCCGAAATCCTGGCCGGCGCCGGGCTGCGCGTCATCGCACGCGAACGGCACGACACCGCGGTCGCGACCATGCTGGACCGGATCGACGCCCGGCTGGCCCTGATCCGGCTGACCGCGCGGGACCGGGCCGAGGCGGCCGGCCTGGACTTCAACCGGGCCCCGGCCCTGCTCGCCGCCGCCCGGGCCGCCGTGGGTGACGGCGCGATCGGCTACGGGCTGCTCGTGGCGGCCCGGCCGTGACCGGCGGCCACGACCTCATCGTCATCGGCGGCGGGGCCGCCGGGCTGGCCGCCGCCCGCGCCGCCGCCGGGCTGGCCGCCCGGGTGCTGATGGTCACCGACGGCCCGCCCGGCGGCGACTGCACGTTCACCGGCTGCGTGCCGTCCAAGACGCTGATCGAGGCCGCCTCCCGCGGCCTGCCGTTTCGCGACGCCATGGGCAGGGTGCGTGACGCCGTCGCCACCATCGCGGCCACGGAGGACGAGGCAGCGCTGCGGGCGGAGGGTATCGAGGTACGGCGCGGCCGGGCCCGGTTCCTCGCACCCGGCCGCGTCGACGTCGACGGCACCGTCCTGTCGGCCCGCCGGTGCGTCGTCGCCACCGGCGCCGCCCCGACCGTGCCGCCGATGGACGGGCTCGACGGCGTGCCGTACCTGACCCACGAGACCGTCTTCGACCTCACCGCGCCGCCCCGGTCCGTCGCTGTCCTCGGCGGCGGATCCATCGGCTGCGAGCTGGCCCAGGCGCTCGCCCGGCTCGGTGTCCGGGTCACCCTCGTCGAGGCCGCGGACCGGCTCCTGCCGGCGGAGGAGCCGGCCGCGTCCCGGGTGCTCGCCGACGCGTTCACCCGCGACGGCATCCGGCTCGAGCTCGGTGTTCGTGCCGTCAGGGCCCGTACCGCCGACCGCGCCGTCCGGCTGTGGCTGGACGACGGCACCGAACTCACCGTCGACCGGCTGCTCGTCGCGATCGGCCGCCGCCCCGTCACCGACGGCCTCGACCTGCCGGCCGCCGGCGGGGTCGCCGTCGACGACCACGGGTACGTGGTCACCGACGACCGGCTGGCCACCACGGCACCCGGCGTCTACGCCGCCGGGGACGTGACCGGCCGGCTGCCGTTCACCCACGCCGCGTACGCCATGGGTCGCCTCGCCGCCGGCAACGCCCTGGCCCGTCGGCGGCGCCGCTACGACCCGTCCGCCACGCCGTGGGTGACCTTCACCGCGCCCGAGGTCGCCCGCGTCGGGCTCACCGAGGCCGAGGCCGTCGACCACGGGGGCAGGGTGGCGTACCTGCCGATGACCGAGATGGACCGGGCGGTCACCGCCGATGACACCGACGGGTTCATCAAACTCGTCGCCGGGCCCCGTCGCCTCCTGCGCGGCCTCGGCGGCGGACGCGTGATCGGCGCGACCGTCGTGGCCGCTCGCGCCGGCGAGATGATCCACGAACCGGCCCTCGCGATGGCCACGAACATGTTCACCGGCCGCCTCGCCCAGGCCACCCACGCCTACCCCACCTGGTCCTACGGGATGCAACTGGCCGCGGCCCAGTTCTTCACCACCGTCGGCGGCCGCCGTGCCCGCCCCGCGACACGGGCCGGCTGAGGACCGGACGTCCAGCCCGGCCGGTCAGCGGCGGGCGGCCCGGATCAGGGCGAGCGCTGCGGCGCGCCCCGGCGTGCCGGCGATGCCGCCGACCGGTGCCGTGCCCGCGCCGGAGACGACCAGACCGCGAACCGGAGTGATGTGTCCGGCCAGGGCCGGGGTCGGCCGCCAGACGGCCAGCTGGTCGAGGCTGATGTCCAGGTGCATCGGATGCGCGCCCGGCCACCGGAGCTGCCGGGCCATCTCCTCCGGCGTGCGGATCACCCGGTCGACGACGGTGGCGGCGAACCCGGGCACGCGAGCCTCGACGGTGGCCATCATCCGATCGGCGAACTCCTCCTTCGCCGCGTCCCAGCCGCCGCGCAACCGGTACGGGGAGCAAGGGCAGGCCAGGTAGACGGTGTGGTGCCCGGGCGGCGCCAGGCTGCCGTCCAGAGCGGTGGGCGTGAAGGCATAGGTCGGCACCGGGTCGTCCGGCAGATGGCCCGCATTGGCCTGGGCGAAGCCGCCGGCCAGTGAGGCGACGCTGTCGACGTATGACTGCAGACCGTTCCAGTCGCCCGCCCGGCCCCGCGGATAGCCGGGCAGCGCGGTGGTGGCCAGCAGCACCAGGGCCTGCACCGCGTTGCCGCGCCGGGCCGCGGACAGCCGGGCGGCCTCCGCTCCGGTCAGTGGCGGGTCGAGCAGGTCCAGCAGCGCCACCTGCGGATCGATCGCGGTGAGCACCGCGTCGGCGGCGACGCGTTCGCCGCTTTCGAGCTCGACTCCGGTGACCCGGTCCGTGGGTGCCGTGGTCCGCAGGATCCTGGCCACCGGCGCGTCCAGCCGCCAGGCCCCGCCGTAGGCGGCCAGGCGCGCGGCGAGGGCGTCGGCCAGCGCCTGCGACCCGCCCACCGGGTGCCACTGACCGACCTGGTGGTAGAACGCCTGCCACAGGGCGAAGACGGCGCCACCGACCTCGTCGGGGGAGGCGGAGGCGTGCGCGGCGAAGGCGGCCACCGGCGCCCGCACCAGCTCGGTCGCGAACCGTTCCCGCAGGGTGCGCCCGTACGGCGAGAGCAGCGTGCGGGCGAGCCCGAGCGGCCCGCCGTTGCGGGACAGTGCCGGCCCGGCGGCGAGCAGGTGCCGCAGCCGGGTGGGGGGCCCGCACCGGGATCCATGCCGGCCCGCATCGCGGTGACGATCGGCATCGCCTGGCGCAGCCAGGTCGCGTAGTGACGGACCTCGGCCCGGTCGAGCTGCGCGATCGAGTCGACGGTGGCCGCCACGTCGCGGTGGAACCGGACGATCGTCCCGTCCGCGAAGACCGCCGTGGCGAACGGGTCCATCTCCCGGTAGGTCAGACCCGCCTCGCGCAGCCGCAGGTCCTCGACGATGTCGGTGGCGTTGATGAGGTTGTGCGCCGCCGCGTGCGTGTTGAAGCGGTACCCGGGTACCAGCTCGTCGGTACGCGACCCGCCACCCAACCTGTCGGACTGTTCGAGCAGCAGGACGCGCCAGCCGGCGCGAGCCAGGTAACAGGCCGCGACCAGCCCGTTGTGGCCACCACCGACCACCACGACGCGGTGCGCCCGCCGGCGTCGAGGTCCTCGAACCACGAACGCCTCCCATCGGCTCGGCCGTTCCCGCCTTCTCCCCGTCGTACGGTCGTTGAAACCCACGGCCCCATCGCCGGCGCGGGGGTGACCGACGGCCGCCCGTTCGGCGGCGTCCCGTGCAGTGGTCCGCCTCGTCGCGGCTGTTCCGAGCGCGCCCGGCCGCTGCGGTTCGTGATCCGTCTCCGCCCGGCACCACGACCCGGATCAGATGCCGGCCATCCGGTCCGCCGCCTCCTTGTCCAGCCCGGACGCCTGGAGCAGTTCACTGACGATGATGCAGAGCTGCGAGACGACAATCGTGCCGGAGAAGCCGAGTTCCCGCTGCCGCGCCTCGCGCGCCTCTGCGGCCGCGTCGAGGGCCCGGGCCCGGGCGATCTCCGGCGTGCGCCCGGCGAGGAAATCCCGGTGCAACAGCCGCAGGGCCTGCCCGAAATGCTCGATGGCGACGGGCAGCACGGCCGGGACCGGCTCGTGGGCATCCAGCAGCGCCACCGTCCGGCGGACCATGTTCCGGCTGTTGGTGAAGGCCAGCTCGAGGTGGTTCGCGGCATGCTCGTAGCGGCGCAGCAACGCCCGCCGTCGCCACCGCCAGGGGGAGAGCGCCGCCACCTCGAGGGCCGCGGCCACGATCTCCGTGGTCTCGCGGCGTTCCGCCTCGGCCTCCTGCAGCCGCTGCAACGCCGCGGCGGCCCGCGCCCGGTCGAGGTCCCGCAGCGCCGCCGCGGTGACCGTCAACTGGTTGGCGAAAAGGTCCAGCGTCGGCCCGGCGGCCCGGTGCACCGTGCGGACCGGGTTGAGCGGCAGCAGCAGCAACGCCACCGCGACGGCCATACTGCTGCCGACGAGGGCGTTCGCGGTCCGTGGCACGGCGAGGTCCGGCCCGGTTGGGGAGACGGTGCTCAACAGCACGGCGGTGCTGCCGGCCTGCACCATCACCGCGCCGCTGCCGCGGAACAGCACCGCCGCTGAGATCGCCAGCGCGACCACCACGCCGGTCTGCACCGGTCCCGCGCCGATCACCTGGATGATCAAATCTCCGGCGAGCACCCCGAGGACCACCCCGACCAGCAGTTCCACGGTCCGGCGTATCCGATTGCCGAGAGCGGCGGCGATCGTCCCGACCGCCGCCGCCGGCGCGAAGAGGGGCTGCGGATTGTGCAGCAGCGTGCTGGCGATGTACCAGGACAATCCGGCGGCCACCCCGGCCTGCACGGCCACGATGAAGTACGTGCGCAGCCGCTCGTACGCCTCGCGAAGGGGCCGTGTCGCGGCGGTCACGACCGCGTGCACGACGTGTCCTCGCGGCCGGAACACACCGACGGAACATCCCCCGGCACGGTCACGGTCCTCTCTACCCGCCGGGGGACCGGGTAGTCCCGCCCGCACCCCGCTGTCGGCTCCGTCCCTGGACGAGTGCGGCGGTAAGAAGTCGGCCCCTACGTGCATTTCCTGGTGACGGCGTACCTTCCCCGTACCGAAGGAGCAGCAGCCAGTGACAGAAGCTGAAGCTGAAGCCGAGGCGAGCAGGCGATTCGTCGCGTTGTACGACGCGCACCATGCGCAGGTGTACGCCTACGCGGTGAGCCGGGCCGGACGTCGCCTCGCCGACGACGTGGCCAGCGAGACCTTCCTCGTGGCGTGGCGCAAGCTGGCCACGGTGCCGGCGACCCCGCTGCCGTGGCTGCTCACCGTGGCCCGCAACGTGCTGCGCGAGCGCTACCGCGACGAGGTCCGGCAGGCCAGCCTGGCTGAAGAGTTGCGCGCCTGGGCCGACGAGGCGGCAGCGGACGTGGCGGACGAGGTGATCGAGCGTGGCGCGGTGCTCTCCGCGCTCGCGGGGCTCAGCGAGAACGACCGCGAACTGCTGACCCTGGTGGCCTGGCACGGCCTGTCGACCAGGGCGGCCGCACGGGTCGTGGGCTGCTCAACGGCCACCTTTTTCGTACGGCTGCACCGGGCCAGAAAGCGACTGCACGAGGCCCTGACCGGGGCGGACCAGGTCACCCGTCGTAATCCGATCGCCCTTCCTGTCGAGGAGTACAGCAGATGAGTCCCCGCGGAGATGTGATGAAGGTGCTGGCCGACGCCCGCCCCGCCCGACTCGACCCCGAGGCCGGCAACCGCCCTGACCCGTACGCGATCATGGCGCACCCGCAGCCGGTCACTGCGCGAGCCGTGCCGCGGCCGACCCGCCGCCTGGTTCTGGCGGGCGCGCTGCCCACCGTGGCCGTGCTGGCGGCCGGAGCTGTCTTCCTGACGGTCGGCGCAGGTGGAACCGGGCCGGCGGGTACGCCGGGCGCCGACGGCCCGGCGGCCGGCACCACCGCCCCGGCCCCGCGCACGGCGCGCGACCTGCTGCTGGTCGCCGCCGAGCGGAGCGCGGCGGATCCCACGACCGGTGGTCGCTACTGGGTTCGCGAGCTGGAGAACGGCGAACCGCGCGAGGTCGGCCCCGCAAAGCGGCGCTACCAGGTCATGGCCCGGCACGGCCTGCGGCTGTGGGAGGCGATGACACCCGGCGGCCGGAGCGTGACCCTCTCCCGCGATCTCGGTGCCGTGCCGTGCACCGCCGAGGACCGGGAAGCGTGGCAGGCCGACGGCTCACCGACGCAGTGGATCCTGCCCGCCCCCACGGACATCCCCGACGCGGAGCCGGTCATCATCAGCGGCACGCCCGGGCCGGAGACCGTCCGGTGGGACTCCGCCAGGCCGACGCCGAGGGGTGTGAAGGCGGGCAAGGCCGCCTACGACCTTGCCGGCGGTCCCATCTCGCTGGCCGAACTGGCGGCGGTGCCCACCGAGCCGGCCGCGTTGAAGGCGTGGTTGGTCAAGCGGCTGAAGGCCAGCGAGGTTCAGGAGGCCACGAACTACTCCCTCCTCTGGAGCGCCAACACCCTGCTCTTCGACCTGCCGGTGTCGCCGCAGGTGCGGGCGGCCGCGTACCGGATGCTCGCCGACGTGCCCGGCGTGACCTCGCTGGGTGAGGTCACCGACCAGCGCGGGCGGGTCGGCATGGCGGTGGGGTTCGCGCGGAAGGGTGACGGCGGGCACTGGAGCCAGCTGCGTCTGATCATCGACCCGCGCACCGGCCAGGCGCTCGCCAGCGAGTCCTGGGACCTGGGCTCCGGCGGGGCCCCCACGGCCACCGGGACGTTGCAGAGCTACGCCCTTGTGACGAGGGCGGGCTTCACCAACGACAACCCGCCCACTCGGTCGAAGTAACACTCCCCGGT